>NZ_PDYO01000031.1:0-8455 GCF_002743065.1 Sporosarcina sp. P16b
CCATTATCGCGGGCAGTGGAACTTGAAAAAGCTGCCGCCTGCAGAATACAGACGACAGCTTCAACTAGCAGCTTAGGCTTTTTTATAATTGTCCTTTACAAAGGGTACACTTTACATGTTGAGAAGGATTTTTTAGAATGGTCAAGAAACCTCATGATAGCTTTAAGAAATCCACTTCCACTTCATTCTTTCGTGGTTCACGCTTAAAAAGATATTCACCGTTCCTAACAGACATCAGCACTTCTGCACGCTCACGAATGGCTTCATAAGGATCTTGTGCATCCAACACGATGAAGTTCGCTGGTTTCCCTACTTCAATACCATACTCATCGTTCACTCTCATAAGATTGGCCCCGTGGTACGTGATCAAGTCGAGCGCCTTATTGATCTCATCAATATGTGTGTAATGCGCTAAGTGAATTCCATTGTCTAAAATATTCATCATGTTTCCATTGCCTAGTGGATACCAGTAATCCGCTATGGAGTCTTGAGCAAATGCCACATTGTTTCCATTATTTAATAGTTCTTTTACTCGTGTTAGGCCACGACGTTTAGGATAACTGTCGCCACGTCCTTGTAGATGGGCGTTTTCAGTCGGACAAGAAATAAAGTTGATTTGTGATTCTTTAAATAACCCCAACATTTTATTGGCATAGCTATTGTCTACTGAACCGAAGCTACATGTATGACTGGCCGTTGTATACTTACCATAGTCTTTTTCCATAACGAGCGCATTTAACACTTCCAAGAACCGACTATTTGGATCATCGTTTTCATCACAATGAATATCAATCATCACATTGTGCTTTATGGCCATGTCGACAATACGTCGCAAGGATTCCACGCCATGTTCGTAGGAAATTTCAAAGTGAGGAATTCCCCCTACTACATCCGCACCCATTTCAAGCGCTTCTTCCATTAAACGCTCTGCGCCTTCATATCTAAAGAATCCTTCTTGAGGAAAGGCGACGAGTTGTATTGTAACGAGATCTTTCAATTCTTCGCGTAGTGTAATTAACGCTTTCATCCCGGTCAAATTGGGATCCGTAATGTCTACATGCGTACGAATGAATTGAACCCCTTTACTTAATTCTTTTTGAATTCCTTTAATCGCACGTTCACGCACCATTTCTTCAGTCAATGATTTCTTATTATCACTCCAACGCTGAATCCCCTCAAATAACGTCCCGGATACATTCGCATTTCCCTCGCCTAACCCTGAAAAGATATAATCCAAGTGTAAATGAGGATCCACGTAAGGCGGCAACACTAAACGGCTTTTTAAATCAATCACTTCATCTGCGTTGCCTATATCATTCCCTATTGTTCTAAACTGCCCATTTTCCACTAAAAATTCATGGGAATGTGGGTCACCGTATATATTCGCATTGATAAATTTTTTCATAAAATACATTACTCCTTTATCCGTTGTACTAGTACTGAGTATAGCATTTACAATAGACTAAAAAAAATTCTTGCTCTCCACACGACATGATCGACCTATTCTCCAAACATCCACCTCGTATTCAAGTGTTAATTTCTCTTCAAACGTATCGATTGACATCGTAACGTCCCTATTATATGATTACCTTGAATTCGAGATAAAAGGAGAACGTCATGGACAATCAAAATGTAGAACGTTATGAAGAAGATTTGTCTCTAAAGGCATTTATAGTTTTAACTCGAGCATCGCAATCCATTAAAGTACGCGTGGAAGAAGATATAAAACGCTCGAATTTAAATCCAACAGAATTTGGCGTTTTAGAGTTAATTTATAGTAAAGGCGATCAACCGATACAGAAAATCGGTGAGCAAGTATTAATTGCCAGTAGTAGCATCACGTACGTTGTAGATAAATTAGAAAAGAAAAACTTACTAAAAAGAAAACCGTGTCCAAAAGATCGACGGGTCACATATGCGTCTATAACAACTGAAGGCACGGAACTGATGAATGAGATCTTCCCCCCACACAAGAAAGCAATTAAAGAAATTTTTAGTGGACTAAATATATCAGAAAAAGAACAACTCATTACACAGTTAAAAAAATTAGGTTTACATGCACAAAATATGTAATAGTAAATCTAGTTTTTTTAATCTAATATCTCGAATTAGTAACATATTAATTAATTACAATTATAAAGGAGTTTTAGTATATGACAAACGAATTACTAGGCATTCACCACGTTACCGCAATGACAGACAACGCAATGAGAAACTATGAGTTCTTCACAAACGTACTTGGGATGAGATTAGTTAAGAAAACCGTAAACCAAGATGACATCCAAACGTATCACACATTTTTCGCAGATGATATCGGTTCACCCGGGACAGACATGACGTTCTTTGACTTCCCGAACAATCCGAAAGGGACACCCGGGACAAACTCGATTTCCAGAACAGGACTACGAGTGCCTAGCGACGCAGCACTTGAATATTACCTAGAGCGTTTCAAAGAGTTCGGCATAGAAAACGACGGCATTCAAGAGCTTTTCGGAAAAAAGGTGCTACCTTTCCAAGAAGCGGATGGGCAGAAATATCAACTGTTCTCCGATGAGAATAATGAAGGCGTAGCACCAGGCACACCTTGGAAAAACGGACCCGTACCTGAAGAACACGCAATTTACGGCTTAGGACCGATTGAAATCACAGTTAGTTATTTCGAAGACTTTAAAAAAATGCTTACTGATGTGTATGGTATGAAACCGATTCTTGAAGAAGATAACGTAACTCTGTTTGATGTAGGTGAAGGCGGCAACGGAGGACAGGTCATTTTACGATATGATGATACCACACCAGGTCGTCAAGGCTATGGACAGGTTCACCATGTATCGTTCAGAGTGAAAGACCATGAAGCGATTAAAAACTGGGAAGCTAAATACGATGAAATGGGAATGCAGCATTCCGGTCATGTAGACCGTTTCTACTTTGAAGCACTTTATACACGCATCGGTCATATTCTCATCGAGCTATCAACAGACGGCCCAGGTTTCATGACAGATGAACCTTATGAAACGTTGGGTGAAAACCTTGCACTTCCCCCATTCCTTGAACCAAAACGTGAATATATTGAATCTCAGATTCGCCCGTTCGATACAACACGTTCATAACCGTTTTAAAAGGAGTTTTGTAAATGGAAGCCATTAAAAGAATTCACCATATTTCAGCCATTGTAGGAGACCCCAATGAAAACTTGAAATTTTACAGAGATGTTTTAGGGCTCCGTTTGATTAAGCAAACGGTAAACTTTGACGATCCGGGTGTCTATCACTTGTACTTCGGAGATCATCGTATGACTCCTGGTACGGTCATTACATTCTTCCCTTGGACAAACGAGAATCATGGACGTAAAGGCAGCGGTCAAGTCGGACGAATTGCTTTCAGAGTACCTAAAGGAAGTATGAACTATTGGAAAGAGCATCTAACTGCTCAAAACATCCACATAGAAATGACTCAGCTCTTCGGTAAAGAAACACTTGAGTTCGATGATGTGCATGGATTGGAGCTCGCCATTGTCGAGGGCGAAGTCGTTACAGATCATCATGATATAGTTGATTTCCACGGAGCTGTGCTATTGTCGGGAAACCCGCAAGGCACAAAGGATTTACTTACAGGCATTATGGGATTAAACGAACTAGATGTTGAGGATCAGAACCACCACTTTGAAACAGTGGGCTTGGAAAAGCATCACATCATAACCTCCATCCTACCGCAACCTGCTGGTAGATTCGGCATTGGAACGGTTCACCATATCGCTTGGTCTGTTCCACATATAGATGCATTAAAAGAATGGCAGTCCACCCTACAAGATGAAGAATTCGGGGTCACTGAAGTAAAGAACAGAAATTACTTCAACTCAATCTATACAAAAGAAAAAGGAAAAATCGTATTCGAGTTCGCAACAGACGGGCCCGGATTTGACATAGACGAAGATATACTATCACTTGGTTCCATGCTGAAATTACCGGAACAATACGAACATAAAAGGCAGGAATACGAAACTCTACTTCCGAAATTGGAGATATAGTATATCAATAAAATAATGTGAGCGGACTTGCTGTTAATTAATTGGAGGCGTTGAAGCAGTGAAATATATTTACAATGAAAAGAAAAAAGGTGCACCCGTATTTGTATTGCTACACGGCACAGGTGGTACGGAAACGGACTTAGTATCCCTAGCCGAACTACTCAATCCTGAATACAACGTTTTAGGAATCAGAGGTAATGTGCAGGAAAATGGCATGAATAGATTCTTCAAACGTCACGGTGAAGGTCAGTACGACTGGGAAGATCTGGAGTTTCGCGGCAATGAACTGTATGAGTTTATCGTGGAAAAATCAAAGGAATACCATTTTAAACTAGAGGATACGGTTCTAGTTGGATTCTCAAACGGTTCGAACATTGCCATACACATGATGCTTATGCAGCCAGGTACTTTCAAAAAAGCGGCTTTATTCGCACCACTGTATCCAGCAGATTTAGCGGAAACACACGATTTCAGCGACGTGGACGTATTCCTTTCACTAGGTGAAGGCGACCCGGTTGTACCAGAATCTGAAAGCCAACGAGTCATTCGTCTTTTTGAAGAAAGAGGCGCACATGTCACAACAGCTTGGGTGACGGGACATAGCCTGACACAGGAAGTCGCGCAACAAGCGAAAAACTGGTTGAATTCAACACGACGTACGTGATAAAAAACGTAACTAAAGTAATCATGGTGAAGATCAAAAAAAGCGATGAATATGAGGACAGTATGTAGATGTTTTACAAGCAAACTAACGGACTGACTGCGATTTCTTTGCAACCACATAACGTTTAAACAGCCATCAATAGAAAGATACGACTAGAACGACTTCCATCGAATCCCCTACTATACGCATATATTTCCCAAAAGAGGGTAAATAGTTCTTAAGTGTTGGTAGTAGTATTTTTTCCAAAACGAATAAAAACGAAGCCATCACCTTACTGCTCGTTTCTCAGATTCTTCGGATTGTTCATCTTGAATAGGCTGCATGTAAGTTACTGAACGCAACATAAAAACCAACCATTATCGGAGGAGATCTATATGACAAAAGCAAAATGGAATGTTGACACAGCACACAGTACAGTAGAGTTTTCGGTAAGACATATGATGATTTCAAACGTAAAAGGTACATTCAACGAATTCCAAGGAACTATCGAGGCGGATCCCCAAGATTTAACGGACGCATTAATCGATTTTACAATTGATGCAAACAGTATTGATACGCGCAAGTCTGATAGAGACAATCATTTACGTTCAGCCGACTTTTTCGATGTAGAAAATTACCCAAACCTATCGTTTAAAGCGACAACTATCGAGAAGACATCAGACGATACGTACGACGTAACTGGCGACTTTACCATTAAAGATACAACGAAACCTGTCACATTTAATGTAACGTTTGAAGGCATAGCGAAAGATCCAATGAGCGGAGCCGAAGCTGCTGGATTCTCGGGTGATACGAAGATTAACCGTAAAGACTTTGGTTTAACATGGAATGCGGCACTTGAAACTGGTGGCGTGGTCGTAAGCGATGAAGTGAAAATCCATATCGAAATTCAATTACGTAAGTAAGCTGTATATGATAAAAAGTTGATTACGTACAGTATATACCAAGCCCCTAAAGTAAGATTTTTAACTTTAGGGGTATTTCTTTACATAACAAGTGCTCTTTCAAACTATAGAGCTAACTCTTTCTCCATCACAATATGTGGAATGCCGTCTTCCATGAATATATCAGATGTAGTTGCGTACTCAAGTTTTCGATAAAATTCTTCTGCATGTGTCTGTCCATGCAATTTCAACGACACTATCCCCTTCTCCTTTGCGACATCTTCCAACCCTTGAACAATGACCTTTCCAACGCCTAAACTCCGATGAGAAGCCAACACACAAATGCGTTCTAACTTCCCCACTCCATCTACTATTCTTAATCTACCTGATGCGATCGCTTGTCCATCATGTTCCACTAAAATATGTTCACATAATTCACCCAGCACATCAAATTCATCAAACTCGTCCTCTTCCGGAACATGCTGTTCATCTACGAATACAGCTTTTCGTATGTCAAAAGACTTTTGAAGATCCGCTTCCGTCACTATTCTCTTACTATTCATTAGACATCTACTCCTTTTTCTACTTTTATCTATCAAGCAAAAAAATAAGAAACTTCCACAGATCATCTTTCATTCTGTGGAAGTCACGTTTTCTAGCTCGCATTTCAAAAATACATAGCCCTCTTTTTCGATAGTTTCACCCATTTTCACAGGAATACGTTCCTTGAATATCGGTCCATCGACAACGACAGTATGGAATTCTCCTGACTCACCACAGCTATCGACGCCAAGTGCTTCCAGTTCATTCATTAATTCAATAGTGAAACGTCTGCCTAGAAATTTAGCAGGCATCATCTTGGTATTGACGACGACCACATAGGCTTCAAAACCTGCCGCTATAAATTCTTCGAGTAGCATCCGTCTGGGTTCTTCCCAAAGGGGATGATACGTTTCCATGCCGACTTTGGCACACATCGACTGTACCCACCGTAAATGATCTTCCAAATCGATGTCACCAAATACTGCTTTATGAATACCTTGTGCTTTAGCAGCGCGCATCGCATCTAAAAATTGTATTTCATAGCCAGCCCAGTCTGCTTTTCGGATCATCAGTGGTATATCCATCTGCTTGGCTTGCGCTTGAACAACCTCAAGTGGTAGTGCATGTGATTTAGAATGCGGCTGATCTTTCTCAAACATGGTCCACAACATCGCTGGCGTATTTCCCTCTTGAATCGCGCGATATGCTGCGAGTGCAGAGTCTTTGCCGCCACTCCATGACGTGACGAACTTCATGCCGGTCATTGTCCGTCCGCCCATGAGATTCGTGCATCCACTGTTCGCGCCATGCGAATCATATACGAACGGAATCCAAGCTTTGGCCAGAAATACGACGCTAAATGATTCGCCGTCAGCCAATCCGTCATGACATATTTAAAGCCTGCATTTTTCATTTGAGTAAAGCTATGGTTCGCAATCGACTTACCGATGCCTTGTCCACGCATATCGATATTCGTCGTCCCCTGCACAAGCACGGCCGACTCATTCGGCGTCGTCATCTCATGTCGAGCGTCCGCCGGCGTGAATAGATGAAAGGCTACAGGTACATGATCTTGCTCAGCGACCCAGCTGCGCGTACCTTCTTTGCCTTCATACGCCGCAAATACATCGCGCTCCGCATCCAATGCTTCTTGCGTAATCGGTTTCCACGCGGGAGCTTTCGCTTGATGCAAACTGTTCCACGGCGCCATCTTATGCAATATTTTTTGCTCGTCACCTACTAGCTCCTTCATCTTCACGAGACTATTCTCTCCCGGCTGTGCACGATACTGTTCAAGTGACAACGCCGCAAAGCGCTGTTCAAAATGAAACGACTGCTCCAGCATTTCAAGAATTAATTCATCATTCCCAACGGGTATATCTAGAACATGCTCGAAATAGCCATTGCGAACCCATTCCGCTCCGACTTCCGTGTACATCAACCGGGCTAATCTTGGATGCTCGTCCTCATGTATGACAAATGACGGATACCCAACATACACTGTGCGTCCGCGGGTAGCGTCTTGGCGATATTCGTATAGTAAATAGCCGATAACCTCTTCGTCACGCAACGTCACGAGGCCCCCTGTATACGGTTTCTCCAATTCTTCACGCAAACGTTCTTCTGCTTGTTCGACATCTTCAAAACGTTCCTGCAAAAATGGAAAGCGTTGTCGTTCATCTGCATGTCTCGCTGCTAATAACACGGCCATCTTCGGTATATACTGCTCTTCAAATTGAACAAAATGAATCATCAGAATCCCCTCCTGCCTAATTTAACTAAATTATACCACATCCATTTAGCTTGCCAATGAAATGAATAGATGTGGTGCTTTTTTTGGAGGGATGAATTGTTGATGTAGAGCGGTTCTCCATCCATATAGAGCGGATAACATTACTGATAGAGCGCTTGCGGAACTACATTGAGCGGGTAACGAAAAACTATGAGCGGATGCGAATCGCGATTGAGCGGATTACACTACGCATAGAGCGCTTGCGGGACCTGATAGAGCGGGTAACGTGATTCATTGAGCGCGCGCTGCGAATGCCAAGAACTAGATGGCGCGGCGATAGATTGCATGGGTGTAAGGTGTAGGGCCGCGGGCATTGAGCGGATGCAAGGCCTCATTGAGCGGGTAACGGAAAACTATGAGCGGATACGGATCGCGTTTGAGCGGATTACACAACGCATAGAGCGCTTGCGGGACCTGATAGGGCGGGTAACGTGATTCATTGAGCGCGCGCTGCGAATGCCAAGAACTAGATGGCGCGGCGATAGATTGCATGGGTGTAAGGTGTAGGGCCGCGGGCATTGAGCGGATGCAAGGCCTCATTGAGCGGG
>NZ_PDYO01000032.1:0-5973 GCF_002743065.1 Sporosarcina sp. P16b
GACTCCCGATGGATCAGCTCGATCAGGTGAGACAACCAAAAGAGAGCGCAGCGAACTGGTTGGCTCACCGCGAGCCCATGGGAAAGCGTCCGCTAGCTGGAGCTTCCATCCCATGACAAACACTAAGTAACCCACCTAGCCAATCCACATATCCAAAATAACAACATTAAAATAAAAAAGGAAATGCAAGATTTTGTCGAATAGGAATAGGGTAGCGTCAAACAGAATGTAATAGGGGGAATGGGAAATGTCAGTTAAAACAGCAGACCTGTGTGATGACTTCATCGACGAACTGCAAGTGTGCACAGTAGAGTTCAAATCCTACGGAAAGCACAAGAGATTCTCGGGGCCAATCTCAACAGTAAAAGTCTTTGAAGACAATGTGTTAGTAAAGGAAGCACTACAAACGATTCCAGAAGGCAATGTATTGGTTGTAGACGGCGGAGGGTCAAAACGCTGCGCACTCATGGGGGACATGCTCGGCGAAATCGCGCAAGATCGTAAACTTGCGGGTGTTATTATCTATGGCTGTGCACGCGACACAGCGGATCTTGGTACACAGGAAATCGGTGTCATGGCGATTGGCAGCATGCCCGTGAAAAGTATCAAACGTGGCGAAGGGCAGAAAGAGGAAGTCCTTCATTTCGGAAACGTTGAATGGACACCAGGTCACTACGTTTACGCGGATGAAGACGGGGTAGTCGTTGCGCCTCGCCAACTAGTTTAATACACGTCGCTCGCTTAATTGCGGGCGACCTTTTTTATTTAAAAAACGTACATTCATTCGAGTGTTAATCTTTTACATTACGCAAAAAATATACTATAATTAAATTAATCAAAGATAGTCAAAGTCAAATAAATGAGAGGCGGATGTATATGCGTATGGATGGAATGCAAGAAGATCAGCGCTCACCACTAGAGCAATTCGGTCGCAATCTTGTGGAAGAAGTGAAAAACGGGAAAATGGATCCGGTTATTGGCCGGGATGAAGAAATTCGAAATGTAATCCGTATATTATCGAGAAAGACAAAAAATAATCCAGTCTTAATCGGTGAGCCGGGAGTCGGTAAAACGGCGATTGTTGAAGGATTGGCACAGCGTATTGTAAAAGGAGATGTGCCTGAAGGGTTGAAAAACCGTCAGATTTTCGAGCTGGATATGAGTGCGCTAATTGCGGGTGCGAAGTATCGTGGAGAGTTTGAAGAGCGTCTGAAAAGTGTCTTGAAACAAGTGAAAGAAAGTGATGGAGAAATCATCATGTTCATTGATGAGATTCATACTATAGTAGGTGCTGGAAAAACAGAAGGTGCGATGGACGCGGGGAATATGTTGAAGCCGATGCTTGCACGTGGTGAATTGTACTGTATTGGTGCGACTACGCTTGACGAGTATCGGATGTATATCGAGAAAGATCCGGCACTTGAAAGACGATTCCAGCAAGTGATGGTACGTGAACCGTCTATAGAAGATACAGTGTCGATTTTACGTGGATTAAAAGAACGTTTTGAATTGCATCATGGTGTGCGTATTCATGACCGTGCAATTGTTGCGGCGGCGACATTGTCTGATCGGTATTTAACTGAGCGCTTCATGCCGGACAAAGCGATTGATTTAATTGATGAAGCGAGCGCAATGATTCGTACAGAAATTGATTCGATGCCATCTGAACTAGATGCGGTGACTCGTAGAATTATGCAACTCGAGATTGAAGAGCAAGCATTACGTAAAGAGATAGATACGATGAGTCAGTCACGCCTTCAGACTTTACGAGAAGAGCTGCAAGACTTGAAAGATTCTTCAAAAGATATGCGAGAGCAGTGGGATGAAGAAAAAGCGGCATTAAAAATTATTCAAAGTAAACGTGAAGAACTTGATCGCTATCGTCGTGAACTTGAAGAAGCACAAGGCAGTTTTGATTTGAACAAAGCCGCTGAATTACAATACGGTAAAATCCCGACGTTGGAAAAAGAATTAAAAGAATTGGAAAGTCCGTTAGAGGGAACAAAAGATATACGTCTTTTACGTGAAGAAGTGACGGAAGAAGAAATTGCTTCTATCGTTGCACGCTGGACAGGCATTCCGGTAACGAAACTCGTTGAAGGCGAGCGTGAGAAATTATTGCGCTTGCATGAAACATTGAAAGAACGTGTCATTGGACAAGACAACGCAGTACAACTCGTCACTGAAGCTGTCTGGCGTGCGCGTGCTGGCATACAAGATCCGAATAAGCCTATTGGGTCGTTCTTATTCCTAGGGCCGACTGGTGTAGGGAAGACAGAGCTTGCGAAGACGCTGGCTGCTACGTTATTTGATTCGGAAGATCATTTCGTGCGAATCGATATGTCTGAGTATATGGAGAAACACAGTGTGTCACGTCTAGTTGGTGCACCTCCAGGATACATCGGCTATGAAGAAGGCGGTCAGTTAACGGAAGCGGTTAGAAGAAATCCATATGCTGTAGTGTTGTTGGATGAAATTGAAAAAGCGCATCCTGATGTAGCAAATATTTTACTGCAGATTCTAGATGATGGGCGTATTACAGATAGTCAAGGGCGTTTAGTAAACTTTACAAATACTGTCGTCATCATGACATCGAATATCGGGTCCGCTTATTTACTTGAGAATGATTTAGAGGATACTGAACATGCCAAAGAAGATCTGATTATGGCAGCTCTTCGCGGTCATTTCAAACCTGAGTTATTGAACCGAATGGATGATATCATCATTTTCCATTCATTGACTACAGATTCATTTAAAGCAATTACCAACAAGATGCTCGGTGATTTGGTTGATCGTCTGGAAGAACAAGATCTAGTGCTTGTCTATGATGATGAAGTACTCGACTGGATTGTTCGTGAAGGAGCAGATGCGGACTTTGGTGCGCGGCCGTTGAAACGATTCATTCAGCGACATGTGGAAACGAAAGTTGCGAAAGAAGTAATACGAGGTGGTCTTGTAGAAGGACAGCAAATCAAACTGTCCATGCACGAAGGGGAATTAGTTGTAGAAGTTGTCCGATGAGATCAAAATAAAAAGCGTAAGAACTGGTGAACAGTTCTTACGCTTTTTGATCGTAAATCAAACGTCTGCTGGAGATTCGTTTGGAATGATTGCAGTGATAATCAATACAAGTACAGCCAAAACGATTGAGACGGTAACGCCCGCCATGAAGTCAAATGCATTGCCACCAATGGAGCCCGCAACGTAGTTTAACATAGCTACCAAGAGGAACGACCAAACAAATGTCATAATATAGTGCATGATTTTCACCTCGACTAGTCTATTTCATAATACATCATACCATAGCAAACTAAATCGTTGAAAACAATATATGTATTATATTTGACGAAAAAGTGTCCTCGTCTTGAAAAAACATATTTTTTCTTCTATAATTACTACCAGGTACTAATATTAGATGATAAGGAACGGGGTAGATGAAATGAGAGCTGGACTTTTAGGAATGGGGAAATATGTTCCGCCCACTATTGTAACAAATGAAGATTTAGAAAAAAGTTTAGATACTTCAGACGAATGGATTCGCACGCGTACGGGAATCGAAGAGCGTAGAATTGCATCAGATGATATTAAAACATCAGACATGGCATTTGAAGCAGCAAAAAACGCATTACAATCAGCAGATATTCGTGCTGATCAAATCGGTCTGATCTTGGTAGCTACGGTTACACCGGATACTATTTTCCCGTCAGTTTCATCGATGATCCAGGAACGTTTAGGTGCAAAGAACGCAGCAGCAATGGATGTTTCTGCAGCGTGCGCAGGGTTCATGTATGGTGTGGTAACAGCGAAGCAATTTGTTGAATCTGGCACGTATGATTATGTTTTAGTAGTAGGCGTGGAAAAGTTATCGGGAATCGTTGACTGGGAAGACCGCAATACCGCTGTCTTGTTTGGAGATGGCGCAGGAGCGACAGTTGTTGGGAAAGTTAGTGAAGGAAGAGGGATCCTTTCATTTGAATTGGGTGCAGACGGTTCAGGTGGAAAACATCTTCATCATGACAAATATTTAGAGATGAATGGCCGTGAAGTATTCAAGTTTGCGGTACGTCAAATGGGAGAAACAGCAGTCAGTGTCGCTGAAAAAGCTGGTTTAACGACGGACGAAGTGGACTACCTGATTCCTCACCAAGCAAATATTCGTATTATGGAAGCGTCACGTGAGCGTTTAGGCTTACCGGTTGAGAAAATGTCGAAAACGGTTCATAAGTACGGAAATACATCGGCTGCATCTATACCGATTTCATTGACAGACGATTTAGCAGAAGGTCGAGTGAAAGATGATGATGTGATTGTGCTTGTAGGATTCGGCGGCGGCTTGACATGGGGCGGCTTATGTATAAAATGGGGTAAGTAAATAGCCTGGCAAATAAAAGTTGACAATAGAAAGGAAGTTTGAAATTGGAAAAACGACGTGTAGTGGTAACGGGTATCGGTGGAATCTCTCCGGTAGGTAACTCGGCTGAAGAATCTTGGAAATCCGTGTTAGAAGGGAAATCAGGTATTGACACGATGACAAGACTGGATCAGGAGAAATTCCCGGTCAGCGTAATGGCAGAGGTTAAAGGTTTCAATATTGAGGAATACGTTTCCCGCAAAGATGCCCGTAAAATGGATCGATTCACGCACTATGCAGTTGCTTCAGCAATGATGGCAATGAAAGACGCGAACCTGGAACTTGAAGGAGACCTAGCGCTTCGTACAGGAGTTTGGATTGGTTCAGGAATCGGTGGAATGGAATCACATGAGACACAATTTAATACATTCCTCGAAAAAGGGTACCGACGCGTCAGTCCATTTTTCGTTCCTATGATGATTCCGGATATGGCTGCAGGACAGGTATCGATTTTCACGGGTGCTAAAGGAATCAACTCTTGTTCCGTAACAGCTTGTGCATCCGGTACAAACTCTATCGGAGATGCATTTGAAGTAATCCTTCGCGGAGATGCAGACGTTATGATCACAGGTGGAACTGAAGCGCCCATTACGTCACTTGCAGTAGCAGGTTTTATCGCAAGCACAGCGTTATCTTTAAATGATGATCCAAGCAAAGCTTCCCGTCCGTTTGATAAAAACCGCGATGGCTTCGTAATGGGTGAAGGTGCAGGTATTTTGATTTTGGAAGAGTATGAACATGCGGTAGCACGTGGAGCGAAGATCTATGCAGAAATCGTTGGCTACGGTTCAACTGGCGATGCGCACCATATTACAGCACCAGCACCAGGCGGAGAAGGCGGAGCGCGTGCGATGCAACAGGCATTGGCAAAAGCGGGCGTTGAACCTACGCAAGTCGATTATATTAACGCGCATGGAACGAGCACGCCGTATAATGATTTGTTTGAGACGATGGCAGCAAAGACTGTGTTTGGTGATCATGCGTATAAGTTGGCGATGAGTTCGACTAAATCCATGACGGGTCATTTGCTTGGCGCGGCTGGTGGTATTGAAGCGATCTTTACTGTGAAGGCGTTGCAGGAAGGGATTTTACCTCCTACGATGAACTATGAGACGCCGGATCCAGAGTGTGATTTGGATTATGTAGTGAATGAAGCGCGTAAGGCAGATATTACGTATGCTATGAGTAACTCGCTTGGCTTTGGCGGGCATAATGCTTCGTTGGTGTTTAAGAAGATATAAAGGTAGACGGAAAGGGTCGTTTAGACTCCTTTCCGTTTTTATTATGGAAGAAGTTCAAGGTCAGGGGCCATGGCTAAGGGTAGGGCGCCGTTGACCGACGTTCCAGGCGGACGCGTTCCGGAGGGCGTGGCCTGAGCCGCTTCCTTCACTACGTTCAGTCCAGGGTCTCGAACTCACGCTGATCCTCCCGGAGCATTCCTGTTTGGTTAGTGGAGCCCTATTGAAATAGAAAAGTCCCCTTGGTATGATTCGGGGGTGTCAAGGCATCGACTACTTGACCCCTAATAATAACCAAGGAGGACTTACATGAATTCTAAAGTG
>NZ_PDYO01000033.1:0-5673 GCF_002743065.1 Sporosarcina sp. P16b
CTGAGAGCAAAGAGAATGACAACAAGAGCAACTTCACCCCATTCACCGATAATGGCTCCACCTATAATAGCTACTGTCATAAGGGTTTTTATGTCAAATTCATCCTTCAACACGGTATACGTTTTGTTTTCTTTAACCTACGTTTTTAGTTATTCAACGCTTTTCAAAGACCCTATCATATCGATCTTTTTAACTTTTCGCTTTAAGCTTAAATTTATTAGAAATGTGAATACATATATGAATATGATGGATAGAACAATGCTCCAATAATTCATAGTTGCTGGAAGAGCCATGTCTCTAGATACTAACGCTGTAGATAAACTTTAAAACTTGGCAATGCACCAACAACTTCAACAACCATAAAAAGGTCTCTTTTATAATTGGATTTGTCAATTCAAAGAAGAAATGAAACTAAAGCATTGAATGTACCATTTTCAAACATTATATAAACTCCTAACCCAATGAATATAATTGGTACAATCCAACGTTCATATTTTTCAATTTTTTCCGCTATAAAATTCATGTGGGCTAAACGATAGCCGACATAGAGTAAAACGCCAATCATAATTAAAATGACAATAATAGAAACAAGGATTTCAGTCGCATTTAACGTTGTGAAATACGGTACATAAATGGAAAAGTCATCCGCACTGGAAGCAAATACGATAAATATGACTGACATCCATAACTGATTAAACCTACCTGAGGAAAATATGGACAAAATTTCGCCTTCATCTTCATCCTCTTCTCCTTTAATCCATATTTTAATACCTAAGTAAAGTGGTAAAAGTCCAAGTAGTCCTATAACCCATTGTTGGGGAACTAAGTTCGAAACTCCTAGAGCAACTAAAAGACTTGCTCCCAAAACAATTACCGTTCCAACATACTTTCCTATCCAAATATGTTTTTCCTGTCCTTTTTTTATTTGCGAAAACAAAAGAATTAATATAACGAGATAATCAATTCCTGTTGCTACATATACTGCAGCAGCTGTAAGTATCGTTGCAATCATTTTTCCATCTCCAATTTTTTTTGGGATAAAGGTTTTTCTTCATATTAAAAAAACCTTAAATTACACTCTTATATAGATATATTAAAAAAATTGTTGGCAGGCGTGATTTTAATATTCTAGACGAATCCAATGCTCTAACTTGTTCGAATTATATCAAACAGCTTATGGCTTAAAAGCTTTATATGACCTTAGTGTGCCCGTGATAGTTGAAAATTGTCCAGTTTCTTCAATTAAAACAAATCCAGTTTCTTTTAATAGGCTAGGGATAATCCCTTTAACGTGATTTGAAGTTGTTTCAAACCCATCTAAAAATTGAATGGGAAAAAATGCAACACGCATTAACCAATTTTGTGGTTTTTCAAAATCAATAATATGGAATTGGCCACCAGTTTTGAGCGTCCGATAAATTTCTTCAAATGTTTTCTTTTTCATTTCCAGAGTTAAATGATGAATAAATAAACTTGTAAATATGTGATGAAATTTATTATTGGAAAAGGGAAGTTTATCAGAAAATCCTTCCTCGAAGGTGATATTATTAGCTAGAGTTTCTTTAATTTTCTCCTTAGCAATTGATAATATTTCAGGATCAGCATCAACCCCAATTACTTGTACACCAGGTTGTGATTGCTGTATTAAAAGTGCCAGCGTACCTGTACCGCAAGCTAAATCCATTATCGTTTCCTTCGGTTGGAGGTTTGCTTGCTTAACCAAATGCGTTTTAAACTTTTTTTCTTGCATTCCCCATTGAATTAACGGATCATAAAATCGAGTCATCCAATGGTATTTTAGTGCAGGGATATAATCATCTTTCTTTTTTTTATCCATTAAACATGCATCCCTTCATTTATTATTTCTTATGATGATTTAATATTGGTTACTATAAATGCCCCAATTGCAGATATAACGATTAAAGCCATTTTTATCAACTCCACTAGGATTTCATTAAAATATTAGTACATACGTTTGAATATTATTAATTGGTTACCGAATATATTAAATCTAAAACAAATTCCCTATATAGATTGAACTTATGAATTTCCTATAACCCCGTTGATGTCCGTTCCGAGCGGACGCTTTCCGTGGGGCAGTGCACTTCGCTCCCTGCGGGGTCTCACTTGTTCCGCTAGTGAGGTCACTGAAAAACCAAAATTCAGAAAATAAATCCACCACTTTGTTAATGCTTTTATTAATAAAGTGGCATGTAATCCCCACAAACAACGATAAAACTGTACAAAACATGGGATTGCATTTTTATTTTCTTGAAAAAAGTCACTTTTTCAGTGGCCTCCCGCTAATCCTATCGGAGTCGCCGCTCTCCAATCCAATCAACTAAGTGTCACATTCTTTAGTACAACATATATAATATCATTTTTAATATTGAACAAAATATTGCCTTTGATTAGTGTATATGAAAAAGTAACTGGTCCAATATCAAGTGAAGAGCAAAATACAGTAAAATTCCTACAAAAAAGAAGAGAATAATGGGTCTATCTTCAGTGGCACTTACAACAGGTAACAAATCAACCGTAGCTATGTATAGAAATATGCCTGATGTAATGGAAAGAGCTATAGCAAGGATACTGCTATCTAACGTGAAGAAATGTGCTAAAAACAAGGCGGCAATTGCACCCAATATCGTTGATATCCCTAATAAGAAAGATGCCCCAATTGCCTTCTTCTTGCTTTTCAAACTTGCAAATACAATTGAAGAAATTGTCAAACCATCCGGGATTTTATGTAGTAACACAGCAATCAATACAACAAATCCTATTTTTTCATCTATTTTGAAACTGACTACGATAGAAACCCCATCAAAAAACGTGTGAACCAACATGCCCACTAAAGCGCCAAGGGTCGTGCTTTGAGAATGAGAATGTTTATGGGTCTCTTCTCCGAAATGAAAATGGGGTGCAAGAAATTGTTGGAACAAAAAGATCAATACAAATCCAATAACAATATATACGGCACTGGATTCATGAATTTTTAATGCTTCTGGTATTAAATCCATAATAGCAACTGTGAAAAGTATTCCGGCGCTCAGAGCCATTAAGCCGTTTAAGCCTCTTCTGGACCATTTTTTTTTAAGAAAGATCACAAGGCCACCCAAGACATTAGCGAAAGCCGCAGTTAAGACGTAGAACAATATGTCCATTGATTCCCACTCCATTAAGTTAAAAATTCAACCTGCACTTTTCATAAGTACAGGTCCGCCTGCATTCACATTATTGCTTTTTATTCAACATGTGAATGGCATGTCCCATAACTCCTTCAGCTGCTTCCATTAACGTCTCTGGTAAAGTTGGATGAGCATGTATCGTAAGGCTAAGATCTTCTGTTGTTGCCCCTACTTCGATAGCAAAGACAGCTTCAGCAATGAGCGAAGATACTTCTGGTCCTACCATTTGAACGCCTAAGACCCTTTTCGTATTTTTTTCGGCCACAACCTTCACAAACCCATCAGCATCGGAAACAGACAAAGCTCTGCCGTTGGCTTGGAATGGAAAACGGCTGGAAACTGTTTCGTATCCCTTTTCCTTAGCTTCCTTCTCTGTTAACCCCGTATAAGCTACTTCAGGATCACTGAAAATAACAAAAGGCATGGCTTGAAAATCAATCACACTTTTAAGCCCGCTAATTACTTCTGCCGCTATCTTTCCTTCGTAACTGGCTTTATGGGCAAGGAGGTATCCACCAGCACAGTCCCCAATGGCATAAACGTGTTCAACATTTGTTTGACATTTGTCATTTATCTTAATAAATCCGCGTTGGTCTAACTTTACTCCGATATTTTCCAAGCCGACTTTTCCTGTGTTCGGCTTTCTTCCTATAGAAACTAAGCAATAATCACCTTTAATAATCTCTTCCTTTCCATTCACCTGAACATGAACGTTCACTTCATCACCTGTATTTTCTCCTCCTTGGACTAAAGCATTCGTTATAACTGTGATTCCAAGGTTCTTTAAATGACGTTTTACTACATTTATAAGCATAGGGTCCGTACCCGAAAGAATTGTATCTGATCCCTCAAGAATTGTTACTTTAGACCCGAATTTAGCGTAAGCAGTACCCAACTCCAAACCGATATAACCACCACCAACTACAACTAAATGCTTCGGTACTTCTTGTAGCATTAATGCCTCCGTTGAAGAGATGATTCTTTTTTTATCAAATGGCATACTTTTTAGTTCGAAGGGCAAAGACCCTATCGCAAGGATTAAATCTTTGTATGAATACACTTGTTCTTCGATACCCATTCTGATTTTTACGGTATGGGATTCAGTGAGATAAGCTTCTCCGCTTATGACCTCCACACCATTTCCTTTCAGCAAGGTCCGAACCCCATTTGTCAATTTATTCACTATACCGTCCTTCCACTTCACTACTTCCGGCATATCCACTTCAACTTCACCAGAAACCTTTATTCCCATTGTGTTGGCATGTTCTATGTGTTTCACTCGTTCAGAAGCACTAATAAGAGCCTTTGAAGGTATACACCCACGGTTAAGGCAAACCCCTCCTAATTCTGCTTTATCCACCAAAACCACTTTTTTCCCTAACTGGGCAGCACGTATGGCAGCTACATAACCCCCTGATCCTGCACCTATAACTAACAAATCTATATCCTTTTTTACTTCAACCGTCATTTTAGTTTCCTCCCTCGATCTTATAAAAAATGAAAAAATCATTTAATTAAGGATAAAATCGTTTTTTCTACATATCTATACCAATATGTAATATAAAAACTGATGTTTTACTTATACCCAATCTTTCTATTTTTAATTAGGCTAGAAGTCTAGAAGTTAGACTATTAATGAAATTCATTTTTTTAGAAAGGGGCTTTCCAATCTGTATGGAAAGCCCTTTTCCCTTTATTCTTTCACTCTCATTAGTCGCAAACCATTTAGCGCTACTAGGAGGGTTGCGCCCATATCGGAAAGGATGGCAATCCAGAGTGTTAACCAGCCTGGGATAACCAATAGTAAGGCAATAAATTTAATAGCAATTGCAAAAGTAATGTTAGCTTTGATGATATTCAGTGCTTTTCGACTAAGTTTCACAGTGAATGGAAGTTTTCTTAAATCGTCTCCCATTAGGGCAACGTCTGCCGTTTCAAGTGCTGTATCTGTACCTGCTCCACCCATTGCGATTCCAACTGTAGAAGCTGCTAATGCGGGAGCATCATTGACACCATCACCAACCATGGCTACGTTTCCGTACTCGGACCTTAATTGTTTTATATAGTCCAACTTGTCCTGAGGCATCAAATCGGCTCGGATATCAGATACCCCAACATGACTACCTATTGCATTCGCAGTACCTTGGTTATCACCTGTAAGCATAATTGTTTTTTTAATTCCAAGTTGATGTAACTTTTGAATAATTTCCTTACTTGATTCACGGACTTCATCAGCAACCGCAATAACTCCGAGTATTTCTTTTTCGGTTCCAATAATCATGGCTGTTTTACCTTGATTTTGAAGAGCCGTCACATTTTGCTCAAAGTCTTTATCGAAATCAGTTGTCAATAGTTCTTTAAAGAGTTTCGGGCTACCGATGTAATAAGTCATTCCGTTTACAATCCCTTTAATACCCTTACCTGTAATAGAAGAGAAATCCTCAACGAGCACATCAGAATATGAAATATTTTCTTCTTCTGCTTT
>NZ_PDYO01000034.1:0-5411 GCF_002743065.1 Sporosarcina sp. P16b
TCCTGCCACTTTTTCTCTTTGTCATCATAAAGCCCTTCACTATACAGTGTTTTTAATGATTGATTTTCCAATACTAACGGCTCTTGCCCCTCTTGGAACGCTTTCGCTTGTTGTAGCAAGATCCGGCGCATATGAATAATTGGTAGGTCGCTCGTTCCTAATTTCTCGCGTGTTCGGTCTACGATTGTTCCCATGGTTTCAGTTGCCGCATGGTCTTGGTTCGCAATCCCACGGATACCTGTGAAGTTCCCAGTTTTTTGTAAGTCACGGTCTTGATTATATTCAACATCTGCGTTGACAATTTTTCTTAGGTCTTCATCCAACTTCAGTCCGCGGCGAGCGTGTTGCGCTTCCACATCAATCGCTCGATCATGAGCGAACTGGACATCCCATGTCCACGTACTATGATCATCTCGCGGAATAAATGCATGCCACATCCCATCTTCACCACCAAAGCGTGGTGGGTACGTGTAAAACGGGAAGATATAATGAATTTCCATAAAGGCATTCTGTTCCTCTGTTCCAATGCCCACTGCTATGCAACGTTTCCCAAAGTTCGTATCTTGAACAGATTGTTTCACCGGAGGATTTTTAACAAGTGGATGATTCGGGTCAATCCCCAAGTCACTGCTCAAAATTCCATCTTCCACTTCTTGTGTCGCATGCGCTTTATGTAAGAATGCAGCATGGACAAAGTCCAGATCATTTTCCATCGCTTGTGCATAGTTACATTCCTGCCATACCCGTTCAACTAAATTATTTTCCCGCGGAAGGTTCATCCAATAAAAGTCAGGGAAAGCCGGTTCCGATTCACTCGGCCCCATGTATGTCCAAATAATGCCACTTACTTCTCTCGTCGGATAGCTTTTTAATTGAACTGATTCCCTAAATTTCCCATCCGTTGGCTCTGACGGAATCTCCGTGCACTCCCCGTCTGTATTGAACTTCCAGCCATGATACATACACCTTAGGCCACAACCGTCATTAATTCCATAATAAAGTGAGGTCCCGCGGTGCGGACAGCGCTCATCAACTAGGCCTACTTTTCCTTCCGTATCGCGAAATGCGACTAGGTCCTCCCCCAACAACTTCACGCGTTGCGGCTTTCCATCACTAATCAACTCTTCTGTTTGAAGGGCTGGAATCCAATATCTCCTAAACACATCGCCCATCGGTGTGCCTGCATCGGTCTGAGTCAGTAACTGATTATCTTCTGGTGTTAACATTCAAATTCCCCCTAATATAATAATAGATTCACCGTTCGGACATAATTTATTTATTCAATAAATGCTGTTCACAACTACTTCTTGAGTATTCCATTTACACATGATTATACAGATGATAGCGTTTTCATTTCGTGAGATAAATTGATTAGCATAAGTATCATTAAAGTCTACCCATAACTTCTATCTTATTTTTGTTATATTAACCAATAATCTTCACACATTCCTTTTAAAGTACGACTCCACGGATTATCAATTTATCTAACAGATGGTTTTATATGTTGAGTACCTCTATTAAATGAATCCCTTTATTGGTTGCACGCCCAAAAGTACCGATCCCGCTCCATCGTACATACTTTCGTTGAGGAACGCGTGTTGGGTAACAACCATTGCATCTCGTAGATGTCGTTGCAACGGATGTCCGTCATAAATGGCCGAAGTACCTGCAAGTAAGTAAGCAGTTTGTACAGCGCTTGCACCCTCTCGCGCAGCTTGTGCCGCCGCTAGACGTAGCATACTTGTTTGATCAGCTGAGACACCTTCACCTTTAAGGATTGATTCCCAAGCAGACTCGGTAGTTTCATAGAAAAAGGCACGCGCCGATCTAAGCTTGGCTTCCGCTTTTGCAACAGAAATCCGTACATAAGCCCGATCAGCCATTTTAGGTGCACCTGTGATACCAGAACGACCTGCCATCAAAGAAATCTCATTTAGCGCAGCACGTGCCACTCCAAGATTGACCACTGCCAGCACCTGTGCTGCATAGGCAATCGATGGGTATTGCGAGATTGGTTCTTCAATTGTAGGAGTACCCCCACGTACAAACGTCCATTCATCAGGAACGAAGACATCTTTCACGAGCAGATCATGACTCCCCGTGCCACGCATCCCGATAACTTCCCAGTTTTCAATAATTTCTACATCTTCAGGTTTTAGAACAGCAGTTAATGGTTTACCACCTTCACCTGTACCAATACCGACACCAAGAATGTCTGCTCCCTTACATCCACTTGCAAACTTCCAAAGACCGTTAACAATCCATCCACCACTTACTCTCTCCGCAGGCTGAACTGGAAACAAACCACCCGCGAAGGCCACATCCGGACCATTTGCGTAAAGTTTTGCAAGAGTTTCTTCTGGCAGAGCTGCAAGGTATACAGCAGCAGATCCAAAGCTCGCTACCCATCCAGCTGAACCGTCAGCTTCAGAGATACTTTCAATTAACTTAAGGAATTCCATTGGCGAACTACCATCTCCTCCAAAACACTGAGGCGTATGAGCGCGATAAACACCCATTTTTTTCAGTTGCGCAATCATATCCTTTGGTACATGTCGCTTCTTTTCAAATTCATCACGTCGAGCACGAACTTCTGTTAACACCTGATCAAACCGATTTTTATTTTGGCTTTGTAATTGCTTAATCATAATTTCTACCTCCCTATAACTTATTGTTCCACGTTACAATATTTGAATTTCCCTATTAGTAATCTAGATGATCATCTATTTGGGAGATATCAATACTTAACTAATCTATAGACTCGAAAAATGAGTTACATCAAATAAAATCCTACCTTTTACCTACAACCCAAAATTAATTAAAAGTTGGCTTTAGGTATTTTATCTATTATCATATTAAAGCATTTGCAATATTTAAACTACTACCCATTAGGTTGGAAAATATATAGTATTCTGTTCTATTAGTACACAAAATTAAATTGCATTAATATAACTAAAAAAGTGTCTGTCATCACGAAATGATTTTCGGTACCGTCATGATGATACTTAAAATCGATACTAGGATTCTAGACACATTCACACTAGATCTATAATAAATCTAGAAATACCTGCCGCTCATTATAAAAAAGAATTAACTACCTTCTATAATTTATCTCGAAACCTTCTAAACTCCACAAAGCCAGCTAACGTCAAACAGTACTTAAAATGTAGAGATCGTTTCTTCATTCATAATTTATAATTTATTATTACCATTAGTTATGCCTTTAAGCGTTCTACCAATTGGAGAAGCTCGTCATTTGGTCCATTAAATAAAATCATGCGTCCACCTTCAAGCGTCGGTTGAGGTTCATTAGAATTGAATATAATCCCATGCTCCTTGAAATATTTAATAGACTTATCAATATCTTCAACTGTAAAAGCAAGATGATTCACGATTCCGCTTTGATTGTATTGTCCTACCGTATCAATGTCTCTGATTAATTCTATTTCTGTATCTGGATGTGATTTCACATATAAAAACGCCATTTCCCGACTTGAATTTTCTCCTCTTAAACGTACTTTACAACCAAATACCTTCGAGTAAAATGCAATAGATTCTTCCATGTCTTTTACAACAATAGCTATATGTTCTATTTTAGTAATCATCAATGGCTCTCTCCTTTGGTTAACTTAAAAACCCAATACCTTGTATAAATGCTTGATTTGTAAGTAGAATTACACTCAAAAAAAATTAATCAAATCGAGATGTATCTCGTTTCGATTAATTTTTCTCGTTGCTTCAATTAAAGTGAAACAGAAACTATCTTATCTTCACTCTCCCCCATTACACTTGTGCTGTGCGGTGCTTGTACTTTTGAGCTAGGATCAATATAAACTTTTGCATTACCAACTGCTGTAGGTGCTTCACCAAAACCAGTTGCAATAAGCTTTACTTTCCCTTCATATGTACAAATATCTCCAGCCGCATAAATCCCGGCAATATTTGTCTCCATTTTCGAATTAACAACTATGCTATTCTTCTCGATTTCCAGTCCCCAATCTTTTATTGAACCAAGAGAGGAAATAAAGCCATAGTTTACGATTACATCATCAACTTCAGTACTCATTGTCCCTTCACCTTTCACATGCTCAAGAATGACATGTTCAATATGATCTTCTCCAATAAACTCCAGCGGTACATAAGGAGTCATAACTTTCACTTTGGAGTTTTTAAGCAATTCTACGCTATGTTCATGTGCACGAAATTTATCACGTCTATGGACGAGTGTTACCTCATCAGCTATTGGTTCAAGCATAAGTGCCCAATCAACTGCTGAATCTCCCCCTCCGAACAACTGAACTTTCTTTCCGGCGAACTTCTGCATATCACTAACGAAGTAATGCAGATTCTTTCCTTCAAATTTATCAGCTGTTTCTAATCCAAGCTTTCTTGGATTAAATGCACCATTTCCTGCTGTTATAATAATAGTTTTTGAGAAGTGTTCTGCGCTATTTGTTATTATCTTAAAAATACCATCAAGCTGTTTTTCTAATTTTTCAACCCCCTCATCCAAAGCAACCACTGGATTGAACTGATTCATTTGCTCCGTTAAGTTGTCAATTAACTTTTGACCGGTAACCTTTGGAAAACCTGCTACATCATAAATATACTTATCAGGATATAGCGCAGAAAGTTGACCGCCAAGTTGTGGTAAGCTTTCAATAACCTTTACTCGCGCTTGACGGAGACCAGCATAAAATGCTGTAAATAACCCAACTGGTCCTCCCCCAATAATCGTAATATCGAAAACTTCATCTTCCACGTTCATCTAACCCACTCCGTCCATTATTGTCTATCTGTAAGTCTAGAAACTATATGTTTCTAGCACTTGTCGCTCGCTTTAAAATGAAGCATTTCTTTAGTGCATCTTCTATTTCTTACTCGTTTAGATCTATTAACATTACATAGCTTCGCTAAATTTCAGTGCATTTCCATGGAATGGTTCATCTGAGATTTTGATTGAATCGCTTGGGCATCCCTCATATGCATCTTCTAAATCATCATGCAACTCCGCTGGCACTTCTACCATTCCCTCATTTTGATCTATTGTCACGTAGGATATACCATCATCGGTATGATCATATATTTCAGGTGCGACTCCACTACATGCTCCACAGGCTATGCAAGTGTCTTGATCAACAATCGTATATTTCGTCATTGTTTACACTCCTCATCAGCGGGCTTGATAAGCCTAAAATTATTTGTGCTTTGCTAAGTCTCTGTCATAGCTCAACTGGTTGTTTTTTCTTTTCAAATTGTTCTTTTAGTGGAAATGCCTCCTGCCACTTTTTCTCTTTGTCATCATAAAGCCCTTCACTATACAGTGTTTTTAATGATTGATTTTCCAATACTAACGGCTCTTGCCCCTCTTGGAACGCTTTCGCTTGTTGTAGCAAGATCCGGCGCATATG
>NZ_PDYO01000035.1:0-3448 GCF_002743065.1 Sporosarcina sp. P16b
GCATGCGATTTCAATTATACAGAAGGTGATTTAATTAGTAGGGTGGCTCTCACGTCCGCATTCACTGGCTCAATCGTCCGCACTGAGTGGCTCAAAACTCCGCAGAGGTGGCTCAATTCATATGCAATAATCATTAAAGCTATTAATTACTTTTAACTTCATATTTAAGTTCATCATGAGTCTATTCAACGTATTCAACATTATTAAACTTTGTACATCTTTCTCCCCTTTCTTTGTTAACGAATAATTAAAACATACTTCATTAATACTATTATTTAACGGAATTTTAAGAGGTAATGTAAACAACGGATCAAGTTCTAAATGATTGTTAAAGATTACAGTACTTTCAGTATAGTCAAATAAGCTTAATTCAATTGGAACGTTAAAAAATTTATGTTTATTTATATCGTCAGATTCAAATATTATTTTGCATTTAGTGGTGTTTACTGGATGTGTAGCACTTATTACCAGTCCGCTTTCTTTATTTTTCAACATTTGTTTCAAAGGTTCGATTTTAGATTCATTTTCTGGGTTTATTGTTTCAAAGCTAATGTCTTCTACCTTAATCTTTTCTCTTCTTAAAAATGCTTTTTTATAGAAGTCATCCAATGAATTAATGCTATTAAATTTAATATATCCTTTAATAGGCGGATTAGCTTCTAACTCTAAAGAATGGTTGGAATCTTTTGTTTTCACATTGAGATTCTTGCTTTGAGTATTGCGGGGACCTTGACTAATCTTATTTGAAAAAGATTGATATTCTTTAAATAGGAATTGGTCATTTAATAATTCTCTAACTTGTTTATTACTCAATTCAATCTTTTTGCTTTCATATTCCAGACTTATCCCCTTCGAAGAGACATCCACTTTCCATACAACTTCTTTAGTCGTAGATAGTGCGTTAGAAGGGAAGAGAATACTAAAGAATTTTGTAAACGCAGCACTTAAAAATGCTGATGTCATCTGTTCGAACATACTGACCCTCCAATATAAACATTAGTTTTTCTCAAAAGACGGTATTAAAATATTGCCTTGCTCTACTTGTTGGATATTTACTGTGTGTTCCGTCAGCTTAGACTATTTTAATAGAAGTTCACCGTACAATGGAATTGTTTTATTCTCAAACTCAATCCTGAAATCCCACTAGAACACCATCCGTAAAATACAAATACTGCCCATTTCCATAAATCCGTTGCTCTAATAGTATTCCGAGTAACATTCCGATTAAATTTAAATGGCTTTCCCCATAATGATAGAACGTGCACCTGTAGTCAAGCCCATAAAAAATGGACGCGAAAGTTTATGTACAATTGTGTGTGTTATGCACTTTTCAAATAACTAGCCAGGAATGCTTCGGGAGACAAATAACCTAAGCGTTTTTGGCTACGTATTTCTTTGTAGTATTTAATGAACTTTGGAATGACTTCCTCAAGAAGCGTTGGCGTTTCAATTGAACAATGATAAGGTAACTCAGTTTTAAAATGTGAAAAAAACTTTCAATCACAGCATTATCCCAACAGTTTGCTTTTCGGGACATACTTGGTATAAAACCAAGTTCTTTCGATAACTGATTATAACGATGAGATCGATAAGAATTCCCTAGAAAGTGCACCTGTGCATCACACATTTCAGACACTATTCAGAATAGTTCTCGAGTTGCGTGATGCACAGGTGCGTTACACTAAATTTCGTCTAGCAAACACTGATTCACACAGCTCCGGCACTATTCTGGATTACTCTCAATTTGTATGTTGCACAGGTGTGCGCGATAATAACGCACAAAAATTTTATGGTCTGTTTCCATTTGAAGTTGCGACTTGGCAGCGAGTCTCTACGGGCATGACTTCTGAGCCAGAACGTCAGTTGATAGGAACTGGTGTTGCCCGCCTAAGCTGCCCCTAACTGTAAAGTCGCAACGCCCGTTGCGCGCTATTTGCTTAACTGCGCATGGTAGCTATGCAGTATTAGATCAGCGTTAGATAATCAAGGATGCCATGGCTTCGAAATTTGTGATACCAGTTAACGTAATAATCAAGTTCTAGATTCAGTTGCTGTTGATAAATTCAAGGCTTATTTATCTTTTAACAAATCAATCTTAACATCCTCTATTGATAGTTTTAGTTCTTTCATATTGCGATATTGCCAATCTAATATCATCTTGAAAGGTTCTTTAACCATAAGCCCCATTCCAATAAAAATAAATATTAAAGAGCCCATCATCATAGCTAATCCGAAGTACTCCTCATTCGAGAGAGATTCTTTTATAAATAATAGAGAGAGAGGAATGAGAATTAAGACTGCTATATCTTTAACTATTTTATAAAATTTCTCACTTACTTTTAGAGAAGGAAGAATTTCTTCTATTTGCTCTGTTAGTATATCTAATTGTTCCTTTTGAGTAACATTAAAAGAGGAAAGCGATTGTTTCAAATTTTCAAGGTTCTTTGAATGTATATTCCTTTCCGAACCATATTTTCTGTCTTTTATTTTTTTTAATTCAAATCCCATGTAAAGTCCGACTAGTAATGAAAGCAGCAAGCAGACAATGAAAGAAATAGCGCTGTTTGTAACCTTAAACCATGAAAAATAACATGAAAATATTGCTGTAAAAATTATTATTGTTATCACCCATGTGTACCATTTCAATTCTTTAAATAAATGAATATCCTTCTCTTTACCCTTAAAATATTCACCATAAATCAACCAAATCAACTACATACACCTCAAATCTAATTTACTGTCCACAAAAGACAATATGTGACAGGTATTGCAGGTTATTTTTTTGTAAGCAACTAATTATTTCAACAATCCCAAAATCCTTTCCGGATAAATCTTCGTATGACTCATCGTCGCCTGCCCTGCCTGCAGCAGAATAAACTCTCTTATCTGATTAAACATCTCTTTCGCTATATCTGCATCCCGGATACGCGACTCAGCCGCCACCAGGTTTCCGACGTTGGTATCATTTACCTTCACGATATGGTCTAACCGGTTTCAATAGCGCCTACGTAGCCGCTTTTTTCTGTGAGGCTAAAGATGGCCTGCCTTAATCGGCTCAGTGCTTTTTCGGCTCCTGTTCGGTGAGAGATGGTCAGCGTATTGATGCGCAATAACTGATCAGACAAACGGACACGATTATAATCTAGAGCTTGTCCGCAATTCGCGCCTACCTAGAAGTTGAGTTCTTCTTGATCTTCTCGTCATTCTGTACAAAAAAGAGAAAGTCTCTTGCAGGACCTGCAAACCAATCGATTGGCATAGCGCCACATTCCCTGTTGCTAAACTTCAGTTTATTGTCGTTTAGCGCACCTGTATCATACAACTCAAGAACTATTCAGACTAGTGTCGAAGTTGTGTGGTGCACAGGTGCACAATACTAAAGAATGTAGAAGTTCGCAAACCCGTCGCAAAGCGGACAACTATACGGCTTCCCAATCAGATATCTATT
>NZ_PDYO01000036.1:0-3067 GCF_002743065.1 Sporosarcina sp. P16b
TTACAATAGGTTAAGTCCTCGATCGATTAGTATCTGTCAGCTACATACGTCGCCGTACTTACACCCCAGACCTATCCACCTCATCATCTTTGAGGGATCTTACTTACTTGCGTAATGGGAAATCTCATCTTGAAGGGGGCTTCATGCTTAGATGCTTTCAGCATTTATCCCGTCCATACATAGCTACCCAGCGATGCCTTTGGCAAGACAACTGGTACACCAGCGGTATGTCCATCCCGGTCCTCTCGTACTAAGGACAGCTCTCCTCAAATTTCCTGCGCCCGCGACGGATAGGGACCGAACTGTCTCACGACGTTCTGAACCCAGCTCGCGTGCCGCTTTAATGGGCGAACAGCCCAACCCTTGGGACCGACTACAGCCCCAGGATGCGACGAGCCGACATCGAGGTGCCAAACCTCCCCGTCGATGTGGACTCTTGGGGGAGATAAGCCTGTTATCCCCGGGGTAGCTTTTATCCGTTGAGCGATGGCCCTTCCATGCGGAACCACCGGATCACTAAGTCCGTCTTTCGACCCTGCTCGACTTGTAGGTCTCGCAGTCAAGCTTCCTTATGCCTTTGCACTCTGCGAATGATGTCCAACCATTCTGAGGAAACCTTTGAGCGCCTCCGTTACTCTTTAGGAGGCGACCGCCCCAGTCAAACTGTCCACCTGACACTGTCTCCTGCCCGGATCACGGGCAAGGGTTAGAAGTCCAATACAGCCAGGGTAGTATCCCACCAATGCCTCCTCCGAAGCTGGCGCTCCGGAATCCAAGGCTCCTACCTATCCTGTACAGGCTGCACCGGAATTCAATATCAGGCTACAGTAAAGCTCCACGGGGTCTTTCCGTCCTGTCGCGGGTAATGCGCATCTTCACGCATATTATAATTTCACCGAGTCTCTCGTTGAGACAGTGCCCAGATCGTTACGCCTTTCGTGCGGGTCGGAACTTACCCGACAAGGAATTTCGCTACCTTAGGACCGTTATAGTTACGGCCGCCGTTTACTGGGGCTTCAATTCAGAGCTTCGCTTGCGCTAACCCCTCCTCTTAACCTTCCAGCACCGGGCAGGCGTCAGCCCCTATACGTCATCTTACGATTTTGCAGAGACCTGTGTTTTTGCTAAACAGTCGCCTGGGCCTATTCACTGCGGCTCTCTCGGGCTATTCACCCTACCAGAGCACCCCTTCTCCCGAAGTTACGGGGTCATTTTGCCGAGTTCCTTAACGAGAGTTCTCTCGATCACCTTAGGATTCTCTCCTCGCCTACCTGTGTCGGTTTGCGGTACAGGCACCTCCCGCCTCGCTAGAGGCTTTTCTTGGCAGTGTGAAATCAGGGACTCTGGAGATCAATCTCCTCGCCATCACAGCCTAGTGTTATATGAGAACGGGATTTGCCTCGTTCTCCACCTCACTGCTTAGACACACAACCAACTGTGTGCTCACCCTATCCTACTGCGTCCCCCCATTACTCAAACGGCGGGGAGGTGGTACAGGAATATCAACCTGTTGTCCATCGTCTACGCCTATCGGCCTCGACTTAGGTCCTGACTAACCCTGAGCGGACGAGCCTTCCTCAGGAAACCTTGGGCATTCGGTGGAAGGGATTCTCACCCTTCTTTCGCTACTCATACCGGCATTCTCACTTCCAAGCGCTCCACCAGTCCTTCCGGTCTAGCTTCAACGCCCTTGGAACGCTCTCCTACCATTGACCCTAAGGTCAATCCACAGCTTCGGTGATCTGTTTAGCCCCGGTACATTTTCGGCGCAGCGCCACTCGACCAGTGAGCTATTACGCACTCTTTAAATGATGGCTGCTTCTAAGCCAACATCCTGGTTGTCTGGGCAACGCCACATCCTTTTCCACTTAACAGATACTTGGGGACCTTAGCTGGTGGTCTGGGCTGTTTCCCTCTCGACAATGGATCTTATCACCCACTGTCTGACTCCCAAACATAAATCATCGGCATTCGGAGTTTGTCTGAATTCGGTAACCCGGGATGGGCCCCTCGTCCAAACAGTGCTCTACCTCCGAGATTCTTTCGTTTGAGGCTAGCCCTAAAGCTATTTCGGAGAGAACCAGCTATCTCCAGGTTCGATTGGAATTTCACCGCTACCCACACCTCATCCCCGCATTTTTCAACATACGTGGGTTCGGGCCTCCAGTCAGTGTTACCTGACCTTCACCCTGGACATGGGTAGATCACCTGGTTTCGGGTCTACGACCCCATACTCATTCGCCCTATTCAGACTCGCTTTCGCTGCGGCTCCGCTTTCTCAGCTTAACCTTGCATGGAATCGTAACTCGCCGGTTCATTCTACAAAAGGCACGCCATCACCCATTAACGGGCTCTGACAATTTGTAAGCGCACGGTTTCAGGATCTATTTCACTCCCCTTCCGGGGTGCTTTTCACCTTTCCCTCACGGTACTGGTTCACTATCGGTCACTAGGGAGTATTTAGCCTTGGGAGATGGTCCTCCCGGATTCCGACGGAATTTCACGTGTTCCGCCGTACTCAGGATCCACTCTGGAGAGAATGCGTTTTCGACTACGGGGCTTTTACCCTCTTTGGCGGACCTTTCCAGGTCGCTTCATCTAACGCATTCCTTTGTAACTCCGTATAGAGTGTCCTACAACCCCAAGAAGCAAGCTTCTTGGTTTGGGCTCTTCCCGTTTCGCTCGCCGCTACTAAGGGAATCGATGTTTCTTTCTCTTCCTCCGGGTACTTAGATGTTTCAGTTCTCCGGGTGTGCCACGAGTATGCTATGTATTCACATACACGTACTGTCCCATTATGGACAGTGGGTTTCCCCATTCGGAAATCTTCGGATCAAAGCTCACTTACAGCTCCCCGAAGCATATCGGTGTTAGTGCCGTCCTTCATCGGCTCCTAGTGCCAAGGCATCCGCCGTGCGCCCTTTCTAACTTAACCTATAAAAGGTCCAACTTCATCCTAGCGATAGGCTTCCGTTGGTTAAAAAGATTGCTTGAATCGCATATATGCGACTCGGTTGATTACTTGATTACTTTCAATGTCGTTTTATCCAGTTTTCAATGAACAAGA
>NZ_PDYO01000037.1:0-2810 GCF_002743065.1 Sporosarcina sp. P16b
CATGATTATTGCATATGAATTGAGCCACCTCTGCGGAGTTTTGAGCCACTCAGTGCGGACGATTGAGCCAGTGAATGCGGACGTGAGAGCCACCCTACTAATTAAATCACCTTCTGTATAATTGAAATCGCATGCATACAGCATGACAATTTTATTATACAGGAGGTTTTTTTATGGTTAATTGTCGTAAAATCCTCGAACTGTATTTTGACGGAATCAGTCAGCGCACCATTAGTTCTAGCACTGGTCATTCCCGAAATACGGTTTCCGAGGTCGTTCGGTGTGCCAAGAAACATGGCTTAGAAAGTTTGAACGACACGACGACCAACCGGTGGTTGGAGGAGCTTCTCTTTCCTGAGAAGCAGGCAAGTGAAAAGGGATACTTCCCTATCGAGTGGGAGAAGGTCCATAAAGAGTTGCAAAAAAAGAATGTCACTCTGGCCTTATTGCATTATGAGTATGCGGCAGGGGCACGTGAAGGTGGAAAAATACCTTATGCGTATAGAACGTTCTGCGAACAGTATGGGAAATACGCAAGAAAGTATAAATTGACCATGCCTATTCGCCGAAAGCCAGGTGAAATCATGGAAGTAGATTGGGCAGGCTCGACCCTGCATGTAACTGACCGGTTTACCGGGGAACGCATTCCTGCTTATATCTTTATCGCGACCTTACCTTATAGTCAATTCAGCTACGTAGAGGCATTTCTGGATATGAAATCGCCCAATTGGTTGTCTGCTCATATTCGAGCGTATGAATATTTTGATGGGGTGCCGGAAACTTTGGTACCTGACAATCTAAAAACAGGAGTGATTAAAGCTCAACGAATAGAGCCACTCCTCAATGAAGCTTATCGCGAACTGGCAGATTACTATCGGACAATCATTGTGCCTAGTCGAGTTCGAAAACCAAAAGACAAGGCCAGTGTGGAAGGAACAGTTGGATTCATCTCACGCCAAATTATTGCGTCTTTACGAAACTATCAATGTTTTCACTTGGAAGATCTTAATAAACGAATCCATGAAAAACTAGAAGAAATCAACGAAATCGATTTTCAAAAGCGTCCTGGATCACGAAAAAAGATATTTGAGGAAGAGGAGAAATCTCACCTTCAACCACTTCCTCCAAACCGTTACAAACTAGCAGAATGGAAAACAGCAAAGGTTCAACTGAACTACCACATCCAAGTTGATCGCATGTATTATTCCGTTCCGTATGAGTATGTCCGTGAACAGGTCGATGTTCGGTTATCCGCGGATCTACTTGAAGTGTACTTTAAGGAAGTACGAATTGCATCTCATAAACGGTTATGTGGTGAAGTGGGACAGTTTTCGACAAACACAGATCATATGCCAGATAATCACCGAGCATACCTGGAGCATACACCGGAAAACAATCAGAAATGGGCAGAGTCCATCGGACCTTTTATGGAACGGTTGGTCGCTTACATTTTAAAGCATAATCCTGAAAAGAAAGCACTCACCATTCTCAGTTCGTTACGGAATGTTTCCACCAAGCATACAAAGGAAGAGCTGGAAGCGGCAATCCAAACATTACTGGAAATCTCCACTAATCCGACCATACCTGTGTTAAAAGGGATTTTGGATAGGCGGAATAAACGCAGGCCAAAAGACAATAACCCAATTATTCGACATGAAAACCACGGCTTTACCCGTGGAGCTAAATACTTTGGAGGGGAAAGCAAATGATGAACCAAGAAACATTACGTAAATTAACTGAGATGAAAATGATAGCCATGGTAGAACTATATCAACAACAGAGCCAGAACAAAGATTATCAAGCAATGGATTTTGATGATCGTTTCAACCTTCTGGTTGACTATGAATACGATCGTCGAAAATCTAACCGATTGGAAAGACTGATTAAACAGGCAACTTTTGAAAATCCAACGGCAGCCATTGAAGACATTGAATACCATCCAGATCGCCGACTAGATAAGAGTCTCATCTTAGAATTAGCCACGGGGAATTATCTACAGAATCACCACAACATTGTTTTAATGGGTGCATCAGGTAACGGCAAAACTTGGATAGCCAACGCGTTTGGAATCCATGCCTGTCGCCAATTTTATAAAGTAAAGTATATCCGATTGCCAGAATTATTGGATGAATTAGCTGTAGCAAAATATGAAGCTGATGGTAGTTTCCGCAAACTCATTCAAAAATATAAGAAAATTGATCTCTTAATTCTGGATGAATGGTTACTGACAGAGCTTTCTGAAGAGCAAGCCCTTCATGTCTTAGAAATTATCGAATCGAGATTAAAGCGGACATCCACGATATTCTGTTCTCAGTTCTCACCTGAAGGATGGCACTCTAAGTTAGGACAGGCGCAGATAGCAGACGCAATTCTCGACCGCATTGTGCATGATTCCTATAAAATACTGGTTGATGGGGAAATCTCGATGAGAGAACGTCATGGTTTGGGGGTTAGAGTATGATTCCGGAGGAAGTAGAAAATCGCATCGCTACTTACTTTTTTCACAGATATTTGCCTGATGAAATTATGGAAAAAGTGGAAGTTGGTTTACTAACTCGTTGTCTCGGTGTAGAGGAGGAAGAAATAGATATGGATGAACTAGTGTTATGGGCTATTCACGTTATAGACGATGAAATAGATCCTTCACTACTTTGATAAGAACCGCAAACAGCCCTAGAAACCTTATTTCTAGGGCTGTTTCAACCACTTTAACCGATTGGTGGCTCTCGCTCCCGCTTTTACTGGCCCTATTATCCGCATTCAGTGGCTCAAAACTCCGCACTAGTGGCTCATTCTTTCCGCAATACTCA
>NZ_PDYO01000038.1:0-1763 GCF_002743065.1 Sporosarcina sp. P16b
GGAGCATTCCTGTTTGGTTAGTGGAGCCCTATTGAAATAGAAAAGTCCCCTTGGTATGATTCGGGGGTGTCAAGGCATCGACTACTTGACCCCTAATAATAACCAAGGAGGACTTACATGAATTCTAAAGTGAATCACAAAATTAATCAAGTTACGGAACAAACCTTGGTCGTAGGTATCGATATTGCCAAGTATAAACATTATGCTACATTTGTCGATGAGCGTGGTCGTGAAATTAAAAAAGCCTTTTTAGTTCCACAATCACTGGAAGGCTTTGAAGCACTTTATCAGGCAATTCTGGATGCCGCGAAAGTCTTCGAGAAATCTGAAGTTCTGGTCGGCGTAGAGCCGACTGGTCATTATTGGCTAAACTTAGCTTACTTTTTAGAAGATAGAGGAATTCCTCTTGTAATCGTCAATCCTATGCATGTGAAACGTGTAAAAGAGCTTGATGATAATTTACAGACTAAGAATGATAAAAAGGACGCACTTACGATCGCACGTCTGATGAAAGATGGGCGTTATTCTCATCCTAAGCTGCTTCGTGATCAAGGGGCTGAGATACGTACCGGATACAGTCTTAGGGAATCGTTGATGAAAGAGCGCTCCATGTTAAAAAACAAACTTCATCGATGGATTGACAAGTATTTCCCTGAGTTATTCCATGTCTTTTCTGACTTTGGAGCCATGTTACTTGCCGTATTAGAAGAAACACCACTTCCTGTTGATATCGTCAATATGACACCAACGGAGTTGGCCGACATTTGTGCAAAAGCAGGTAATATGAAACAGCGACGCCCGACAAAAGCAGCTGAACTCATTCAGGTAGCTCAATCATCCATCGGAATTACGATAGCGCCATGGGGAGCCAGACGAGAAGTAGCTTCCATGATGCGTCAATATCGACTCATTGAAGAAGAATTAGAAGCAATTGAAGCAGAACTGGAAGAACGCATTACACAAACAGCGGATTATGAGTTTTTAATTTCTGTTCCTGGAATCAGTCATGGGACCATCGCAGGTCTACTAGCTGAAATCGGAAGTTTCGACGACTATGAAAGTCCACGCCAACTTATTAAATTAGCGGGACTTACACTTCGAGAGAATTCTTCAGGCACTCATCAAGGACAGAAGAAAATCTCCAAGCGAGGGCGTAAGCGGCTTCGTTCACTCTTATTTAAAGCCATGCTTCCTATTCTGCGTAACAATGAGGCGTTCCTAAAGCTTCATCATTATTACACACAGCGACAAGTGAATCCGCTTCGGAAGAAGCAATCGATGGTGGTTTTATGTGGCAAGCTGTTAAAAGTACTTCATACACTGTGTACAAAAAAACGACGATTTGACAGTCAACAAATGCTAACTGACCTTCACTGTCTTCAACTAGCGTTCTAACGTTCATATTCTAGAACTTACCATTCATGACACGGAGAAGCTGGCACCAGCGGCGTACATTGGGCCTTGAGCCCCTCCCGGAGCATCTCGCCGGCCTCCATCTTGTGATAGACCGAACGAAGGAATGTCAGCGCTTGACGCTAAGAAACATGGGAGGGTCAGTCATCACAAAGTAACGGAGATCCACAAGTGCATGCCATAACTAATTAACAGTTTCTGTAACTGTCGGCGAAGCGTTTCCCTGTACTTCCAGAATAAGTAAAGTCATGTATTTTAAGGAACGCATACTGCGGATACATGCAGAAAAAAATTTTTGGTCATACTTAGAACGCGATAAACCTTGTCACTATCGTATTTCCAAGAGGGAG
>NZ_PDYO01000039.1:0-1646 GCF_002743065.1 Sporosarcina sp. P16b
GTCTGGGGTGTAAGTACGGCGACGTATGTAGCTGACAGATACTAATCGATCGAGGACTTAACCTATTGTAAAAAGTAGTTACTTGAACTACACAATGTCTTTTATTCAGTTTTGAGTGAACAAGCTTTACTCAAAAAAAGTATTTAAAATAATGCTTGCATTAAGTATAATAAGTGTTATAATAATAAATGTCCTCAAAAATGAGGATACATAGTCTGGTGACGATGGCGAAGAGGTCACACCCGTTCCCATACCGAACACGGAAGTTAAGCTCTTCAGCGCTGATGGTAGTTGGGGGTTTCCCCCTGTGAGAGTAAGACGTCGCCAGGCAATTCTTTTCTTAAGATTGACACTGAGTATTCTATACATAACCTAGTGATCAAAAAGAACAAGGACATATCTATTAAATATTGAAATTATACCCAGGAGGATTAGCTCAGCTGGGAGAGCACCTGCCTTACAAGCAGGGGGTCGGCGGTTCGAGCCCGTCATCCTCCACCATATATTCTACACCTGCCGGTGTAGCTCAACTGGTAGAGCAACTGACTTGTAATCAGTAGGTTGAGGGTTCAAGTCCTTTCGCCGGCACCACTTAATACGAGCCGTTAGCTCAGTTGGTAGAGCATCTGACTTTTAATCAGAGGGTCACAGGTTCGAATCCTGTACGGCTCACCATTATTTTTGCCGAAACATATCGCGGGTGTGGTGGAACTGGCAGACACGCTAGACTTAGGATCTAGTGCCTTCGGGCGTGGGGGTTCGACTCCCTTCACCCGCATTTTTCATGCGGAAGTAGTTCAGTGGTAGAATACGACCTTGCCAAGGTCGGGGTCGCGGGTTCGAATCCCGTCTTCCGCTTTTAAATTCCACTCTTGCCGGGGTGGCGGAACTGGCAGACGCACAGGACTTAAAATCCTGCGGTAGGTGACTACCGTACCGGTTCGATTCCGGTTCTCGGCACCAATTACTTTCATAATATGCGCCTGTAGCTCAATTGGATAGAGCGTCTGACTACGGATCAGAAGGTTGTGGGTTCGACTCCTGCCAGGCGCGCCATATTATTTATATATTTTAGACTCGGGAAGTAGCTCAGCTTGGTAGAGCACTTGGTTTGGGACCAAGGGGTCGCAGGTTCGAATCCTGTCTTCCCGACCACTTATTTGGGGCCTTAGCTCAGCTGGGAGAGCGCCTGCCTTGCACGCAGGAGGTCAACGGTTCGATCCCGTTAGGCTCCACCAAATATTACTTTAATAAATCTCATGAACCTTGAAAACTGAACAGCAAAACGTTAACGAAATACAGTTTGTGCACCTAACGGTGACACAAACAAAATGAGTATCTTAATTGATGCCAGCAAATGAAACTCGAGCTAATCGAATTTTCATCTACTGGGCATCGAGTTGCAGTGAAGTGCTAGGAAGTGATCGAGCGAAAGAGGGAGCGTACTCAGGTACGTGACCGACTGAGCGAGTGAAACTGACGACGCAATTTGCTGTGAATCGGTGGTCAGTATTATGGAGAGTTTGATCCTGGCTCAGGACGAACGCTGGCGGCATGCCTAATACATGCAAGTCGAGCGAACTGTTGGAAGCTTGCTTCCTTCAGTTAGCGGCGGACGGGTGAGTAACACGTGGGCAACCTGCCCT
>NZ_PDYO01000005.1:0-222077 GCF_002743065.1 Sporosarcina sp. P16b
GCAAAAGCCGTCCTTCGTAACGGCTCTCGCTACCTGCGGGGTCTCAACATTCGCGCTGAATCTCGCAGGAGTCGACCTTTTTTCGCTTCAGTACACTCTTGATTACTAACTAATTAAACTTTACAAATAAGTGTTAGTGAATTAAAAAAGGTATGAAGGTGTCTTCTCCTTCATACCTTTTAAGGTTTTGTCCCAGCCTCTTTTTATCCTAATATTTCTGCCACACGTCCAACCTGTCCATCTTCAAGTCGTACTTTAATACCGTGTGGATGAAAACTGGAGTTGGTCAATAAATCTTTAACAACACCTTCTGTTTTCACGCCGCTTCGTTGATCTTTTTTTAAAATAACGGCTACTCGTAAACCAGGTTTTATATCTGATCGATTCTGTCCATTCATATACTAATCTCTCCTCTTTTTTATTTAGTGTATCATATTCACGATCTCTTTCTGCTTAAGTACATCTGATGAAGGAAGACATGATACATGATACAATAAAGACTATCAAACTAGGAGGTGTATTCATGCGATTAACAGTATACCTAGCTGGAGAAATTCATACATCTTGGCGAGATGAAATCAAACAACAAGCAAAAGATCTACAATTACCCGTAGACTTTGTCGGACCCATGGAAGACCATGACCGCTCGGATAACATCGGAGAAGAGATTCTAGGACAACAGCCGGATAAAATCTTCAAAGATGCCGCGGCTTCAAGTCTCAACAACTTACGAACGGAAATTTTAATGAAAAAATCAGATGTTGTCGTTGCGTTATTTGGTGAACAGTACAAACAATGGAATACTGCAATGGATGCCAGCGCAGCAGTCGCTTTTGGGAAGCCACTCATTTTGATCCGTCAGGAAAACCATCACCATCCATTAAAAGAACTATCCCGTAAAGCACATGTTACGGTGGAATCGGTAGATCAAGCAGTTCTAGCATTAAAATATATTTTTGAGTAAACATGTACATTACTTGCCAGAGGACAAACCTATTAAATTATAGGTCTGTCCTCTTCTTTTCTGCTAATTTGTCCTAATTTTTACTTAAAACACAACGTATTTTGGCTAGTATTTTCATGCATGCAATTCAACCTACCACGTATCCAAAACATTATTTTTTAACTGAAAATTCTATCTGTAAATACTAAAGGTAAATGATAGAATAGGAGTATATGAGGAAGTGGGAAGGGGCAATCGGATGGCGCATAAAAAAGGGATTCGTCAACAATACATAAAAGTATTTATCGCTTCAATAGTTGTTGCGATTATCGGGATGGGTAGCATGTATTTCTATGCTAGTAGCTCTTGGGATCAACTAGAAGATAAACAGCAAGCCTCAATAGAAAAGTCGATATTGATTGAAGGAATATCCGATTCAATCCAAGAGCTATTCTTTCGGATTCGTGGTTACTATGCATTTCAAATAGAAGAGGAACTAAATTTTGCCTATCAAGCAATTGAGGACATCCATTCTCATTCCCGTGAATTTAAGTCCCTCCAATTAACGGCAGAAGAGCAGCGAATCATTGACGAAATCGATAATTTCTTAATAGAATATGAAAATGTTACCCTTCCAAATGCTATTCATTTTGTAAAAGAGAACGATTATGCTGGCTTACAGGCCCTAGCAAAGAGTGGTACGAACTTAGCTGTTAATAGCTTCATTACATATGCTAATGAATATGAAGATTCTTCAAAGGATAAGCTAGAAAATGCATATAATAATACCATGCAACAAACCAAAACATTCTTTTTGATCATCACACTATTCGGCTTTATCTTCTTGCTTATTCCAATCTTTATGTTTTGGAGCGTTATCAACCGAGTGGTCAAGCCGATAGAAGATATCACGCGCGCAGCAGATCAGTATGAAACTGAAGGCACTGTCCTATTCCAACCAATTCAGACAGAGAATGAGATTGGCGCACTCTCACAATCCATTCATAAAATGATGGGACGCATTCAAATGAATGAGCAGGAGCTTCTTTCACAAAATGAAGAATTGATCACACAGCAAGATGAATTATTTAATCGCCAAACTAAGATGGAATTCGCTTTATCAGAAGCTCGATTTTCCCGTGTCCGTTTGGAACGATACAATGGTTTGAGTCATATCTTATCATTCTCGTTAGATAAGCAGGAAGTATGTGACCAAACTTCTCGCTATGTAAATCACATCTATCAATCCGACTTAAGTTTTCTTTGGTTTCCTAAAAGTGACATTCATACGTTAAAGGGGATTTCAGAGGAGTTTTTCAATGAAATTAAACAAGAGCGGTTAGCGTATATAAAAATCCGACTTGAAACAGAACCCTATTTCATTATTAAAAGAGAAGCGGAATATGAAAAAGGAATAGCAGACACTATTACATACGTCTATGATTTTGTTACAGGTATCTACAATGTTGTTAACGAGTTAAGCGTTGTGTCTGTCCTCTCACGTGTCGGTAAGCCGTTTACAGAAGACGACCAAGAAGATTTGTACGGTTTGATCAAACGTATTGCGATCGCAGTGGATCGTATTGAGCAATACGAACTCATTAGTCATGAACGTCAGTTGAATCAGAGTATCTTGGATAACATTAACGAAGGCATTCGTTTCGTTTCAAATACAAGTGAGAATGATAAGTACAATACAGCCTTATTCGATTTACTTGGGATGGAACCTGAAACAGAATATAAAGCTTGGCCACGAGAGGAATGGACAGAGTATTTCCTCAGTCAAATTGACGACCCTGTTCAATATAAAGCATTTCTTGATAATGCAATCAAGTCTACATCCACGGAATTCGTTACTAACGAATATATACATTCATTGCCCTCTCAAGAGTCACGGGTAATGAATGTTTATAGTGTCCCAATTGTTATTCAAGATGAAAAAGTTGGTACGATCTTCGTACACCGTGATATAACACACGAACATGAAGTCAATAAAATGAAGACAGAATTGGTATCAACTGTTAGTCACGAATTACGAACACCTTTATCTAGTATCCTTGGATTCTCTGAGCTTTTACTCAATAAAGATATGGATGAACAACGCAAAAAACGGTATCTTGAAACTATTCATAGCGAAGCAAACCGATTAACGGCGCTCATCAATGACTTCTTAGATTTACAGCGAATGGAATCAGGGCGACAATCCTATACGATGGAGGACTTATCCGTCGGCAAAGTAGCTGAAAAGGCCGTAGATTATTTACGGATTCAATCACCTCACCATACGATAAAGATGCAGGATCTCACCTATTCATCTATAGTCAGAGGGGACTATGACCGCATTCTACAAGTATTCATGAATTTAATTGGCAATGCCATTAAATTTTCACCTGACGGCGGAAATGTGAATATTTCTCTGTTAAATCAACAAGATGCCGTTATCGTTTCTATAGCGGATGAAGGCATTGGAATTCCATCAGATACTATTGAACATCTATTTGAGAAATTCTACAGATTTGATAATAGTTACAGCAGAAAAATTGGCGGAACAGGTCTTGGTTTATCTATTTGCAGAGAGATTATCCAAGATCATAATGGACAGATTTGGGTACATTCTGAGGAAAATGAAGGGACCACCATTTTCTTTTCCCTTCCTCTGAAACAACAGTTGCCTAAAGAGAAAATTGACTACGACAAACCTTTGGTTGTCATTGTAGAAGACGATGTAAATATTTCATTATTATTGGGAGAAGAACTAGCAAGCAATGGATTTTCAGTCATTCATCATTCCAAAATTAGCAAGGCATTTGAATGTATAGAAGCAATGCAACCAGCCGCAGTCGTCGTCGATTTAAAATTAGAAGAAGGTGAGAATGGTTGGGATTTAATAAGCCAAATGAAAGAACACACTAAAACTAAATCGATCCCAATTGTGATATCCTCTTCATTAGAAAAAGAGTCTGTATTGATGGAGAAATTCCAGGTCGGTAAATACTTGACGAAGCCTTATCCTCTTAGCGATTTATCATCTATTATCATGGAGACTATGGAGCGTTCTGATGGACTGATTTTGTATCCAGAGAACAACTAAAAAGAACGTCTTTTCCTTTACGGAGAAGACGTTCTTTTATTTTGTATGGATAGATTGTAATTAAAATAATGATTTGACTAATTCAGCCAGTTCATTTGGGCTAAAGGGTTTGGGTACGAAGTAAGAAGCCCCTTTTGCTAAAGCAACGTCCTGATCTGCTTGCTGTGCCTTCGCAGTGAGCATGATAATAGGCGTTGTCAGTTCTAGCGGTTGTAGACGCTCTAATAATTCTAAACCTGTCATACGTGGCATCATATAATCCAAGAGAATGGCGTCATATGAAGTGCTTTGAATTTTCTCTAAAGCTTCTACCCCGTCTTCTGCTTCTTCTACTTGAAATCCTTCAAATTCCAAAGTATCCGCAAGTAACATACGTAAAATATCTTCATCATCTACAACTAACACTTTTTTTCCTACATATATCAAAGTGGGCACCTTCTTCTATTCTCTTTTATCAAATAAACGATTCGCTAACTTGTCAATTCTTCCGAGCACTTCCGACGGTTGAAAAGGTTTAATAATATAATCATCTGCTCCAAGCCAAAGCGCTGCTTTAATATCATTCGCACTTTTTCTAGCTGTCATCATGGAGACTGTGACGTTTGTTTTGGAATGGTCACTCTTTAATCGGCTCAACACTTCTAGACCGTCCATTTTTGGCATGACACCATCCAGTAATACGATGAAATAAGCATCCGGGCTGTACCAATCATCCTCCAGAAACGAAGGACCATCAGCATATGTCTTAACTGTAATATCGATATCTGGGGATTTTAACTCCAGCAAGGTTTGCTGAAGTATTTGTCTGATGAATGAATCATCGTCAACGATAATGACAATCAATTTCCGTTTTACTACCCGTTTTCTCTGGTCGTAAATCACCGTTTGGTTTCTCCCTGAACGCTTCGCCTCATAAAGAGCTTGATCTGCAGCGGATATCATGTTTGCAGTATTTCCCTCATACGTCGCACTGCCCGCTGAAAAAGTTACTTGGAATGTCTCATCACCGGATGCGAATATAGCGTTATTGAATTTGGCTCGAATCCGCTCAACGGCACGCACAGTATCTTCTGCTTTACTATTACAAAATAATAAAGCGAACTCTTCCCCGCCATAACGGCATACATAATCGCCCTCGCGTTTTTCCTCTTTAATGATTTTGCCAAACTTCCGTAGAACTTCATCACCCGCTGGATGACCATACAGATCATTTACTTGTTTAAAGTGATCCAAGTCTATTATGACCAGCGAGAAAACCGCTTCAGATTGATCGGCTTTTTTGGCCAACGTATTGATGGTCTCGTCGAAGTAACGTCGATTACCAACGCCTGTTAAACTATCTGTAATCATACTGCTACTAACCGCATGCTGACGCAATTGTCGATTGAACAAATAAGGAAAAAAGATATCCATATCAAAAGGTTTAGATATCAAATCCATAGCACCTCTTCGATACGTTTCAATCAGAATTTCTTTCGTGACTTCTTCACTCGAGATGGCTAATGTCGTATTTTTTTGCCGCGCGGGTTCTGCAATTTGATCCAATACTTCAAAGCCCGTCATATCAGGCAACTTTGCATCTATGATTACAATACTTGGCCTCATAGAGTAAAATTGTTCAATTCCACGCTTTCCATTCAATGAAATAATAACTTGAGCCCCAAGCTTCTCAAGCAACTCTTTTAGATAGGATACGAACTCTAAATCTTGATCAATTATTAAAACAAACGTTTCTTGATCAAGACGGTTAACATAGCGATCAGGTAATTGAAATTCTTCTTTTTTCACAGCAATAGTAGTATCAAAATGCGATCGAATACGATTCTTCAAATTTTCTAATGAAGAAACGGGTATTTTCTGATCGTTGGAAGACGTCAGAATCTCCAATTGTGACGCACAAAAGAGAGACAACTGTTGCAATCCAATTGTACCGGATGTTCCCTTCAATTTATGAAGAAAGTAATATAACTCCCTTTCCGTTAAACTACCCCGCGCTTTCCACTCTTCAAAGATATTCTCTGTACGTTGTGCAAGCATTTTCTGATATTTATTTTGACTCACTGTTTTCCTCTCCGTTCAGCGGAAGCATTCCCATTTCGTCCTGTATATCTGATTCCCCGGTATTCTACTTCTATAAAAAGAGAGCTGGTAATATAGAATTTCCTATTACCAGCCCAAACGTATATTTACTCTAGACCCATTTCCTCTTTTACTACTTGTGATATCCGATCTGCATATTCTGCACATTGTGCTTCTGTTTCAGATTCGACCATAACACGAACGAGAGGCTCTGTGCCCGAAGGACGTACAAGTACTCTTCCCTGTCCGTTCATCTCTTTCTCGACTTCGTTAATAACTCCGACAATACGCATATTATCCATTACCGCATATTTATCCATTACACGAATATTAACAAGTTTCTGTGGATACACTTTCATTTCGCTAGCTAATTCAGAAAGTTTTTTACCTGTTTGCTGCATGATGTTCACAAGTTGCAATGCTGTCAGTAAGCCATCACCCGTTGTATTGTAATCCATGAAGATAATGTGGCCTGATTGCTCACCGCCAAGATTATAATGATTTTTACGCATCTCTTCTACGACATACCGATCGCCTACAGCGGTTTGGACACTCTTCATGCCAAATTCCTCTAGTGCTTTATAGAAACCTAGATTGCTCATCACAGTAGAGACGATAGTATCTGATTTTAATCTGCCTTTGCTATGTAAATATCGGGCCACAATGAACATAATTTGGTCACCGTCGACAATATTTCCTTTTTCATCCACTGCAATAAGACGATCACCATCACCATCGAATGCCAGTCCGATATCCGCACTTTTTTCTACTACAAGTGCTGCAAGTGCTTCAGGGTGTGTAGATCCAACGCCGTCATTGATATTCAATCCATTTGGAGAAGCCCCCATTGTAGTCAAGTCTGCGTCCAAATCTGCAAATACATGGGTTGCCAAGACCGAAGTCGCACCATGTGCGCAATCAAGCGCCACATGGATATTCTCAAAATCCTCATCGACAATTTGTTTCAGATATTGAATATACTTTTGACCACCTTCAAAGTATTCCGTTATAGTTCCAACATTTCCACCAACTGGACGAGGTAATGTATCTTCTTCTGCATTTAGTAGTTGTTCGAATTCTTCTTCCTGTGCATCCGTTAATTTAAAGCCGGTTTCTCCAAAGAATTTAATTCCATTATCTTCAACCGGATTATGTGATGCTGAAATCATAACACCTGCTTGTGCGCTCATGACACGTGTTAAGTAGGCTACGCCCGGTGTACTAATTACGCCTAATTTCATGACTTCCACACCAACAGACAATAGGCCTGCTATTAAGGCATTTTCAAGCATTAAACCAGAAATGCGTGTATCCCTTCCTACTAGTACTTCTGCTTTTTCTTCTGCATCTTTAGTGAATAAATATCCACCGATTCTGCCTAATTTAAATGCTAATTCAGGTGTCAGTTCTTCGTTCGCTACACCTCTGACGCCATCTGTTCCAAAATACTGTGTCATGTTGTATTCTTCCTTTCGATCTCATCTTAGTAGATCACGTTTGTTACGAGTCTTATGATTTTTTATTATCATCCGTCTTTTTCGATACGTCGGAAGTATCGCCTGAAACCTTCACCTGAATTTTCAATTTGGCAGGTGTCACTTTCGTAATTCCTTCAGGACTTTTTACATCTACTTCCACTTTGCCGGACTTAACTATTTTATCTATATCTAGTTCTACTGGAATTTCTTTAATTGCATCCACTATACTCTTAGGACCGTATATGCGAATGAATTGAACATCGGGTGCTGCACTTTCAATAGTTATTCCACTTGGAGATTGTCCTTTTTGTTGCAATTTCAACGGAACTTCACGACTATATTCCTGAATATCTACTTTGACCGTGACTTCCTCAGGATCCAACGCAAGGGATAGCTTATTCAAGTCGCGATCCAATACCCGAACACGTGATTTTTGCTCAAAAGGTTTATCTAGGCTACCGTCATTGGTAATAGAAACTTTTACGAAACTAATCGCATCCACCACACTCTTCGCACCTGTAACATTAATCGAAGAGGGTCGGACACCCATGCTTTTCACTTCATAACCTTCCGCTAGTAATCTCGTATTCATCTCCGGATCGACACGAAATGATTGAGTTACCTTTTCCTCAATATTTATAGTAACCGTTGCAGGATCAAGTCGAACATCCAGTTTATCTGATAAATTTTCTGCTTGTATACGTACGCTATGTTCACCAAGTGTCAAGTTTTGTAAATCTAATTTCAATGTAAAATCCTTTAACAATTTAGTAGTCTGTACAATTTGAGCGGGTCCTTCAATTGTCATATTGACCACGTCAGGTACTCCGGTTACTACTAAATTTTCCGTATCGTAATATACTTCCACGGGAACGTCTTGCATAAGATCGAACACATCGCCTATTGTATTACGACTGGATTGATTCTCCGCTTTTACTGAAAAAAACAACATAATTGCTAAAAACAAGGCAGTCAGTCGCAGAAACCAGGGGCTATCCATGAATTTATCCATTTTTTCTCTTCCCCCACTTCCATAGAGAAGTATCCGTTTGTCCTGTGGTGTTACCAAACCAGGAAATACGTAATAATTTTTCGAATTCCTCGATATCCAGCTTCCGGTTAATTTCCCCATCTGCAGCCAGACTTATGGCACCCGTTTCTTCTGATACGATGATGGTTACCGAATCAGTGACCTCACTTATTCCAAGCGCAGCACGATGTCGCGTCCCTAGCTCTTTGGAAATAAACGGACTTTCCGACAGTGGTAAATAACAACCCGCGGCAGCAATACGGTTTTTCGTCACAATGACTGCACCGTCATGTAGTGGTGTGTTTGGAATAAATATATTAATAAGAAGTTCGGAAGTAATATGTGAATTCATCGGGGTGCCTGTTTCGATATATTCACTAAGACCTGTTTCCTTCTCAATCGTAATAAGCGCACCAATACGTCGCTTTGCCATATAACTAACGGATTTGACGAATGCTTCAATCAAACGGTCACGTTCTTCTTCTTCCTGCATAGCAGTCCGCGCAAAGAGTCTGCCCCGTCCCAATTGCTCTAATGCTCGACGAAGTTCAGGTTGGAATATAATGATCGCGGCCAAAAAACCAAATCGAAGTACTTCTTCCATCATCCATTGAAGCGTCTTCAAACCGAGCCATTCCGTAATATAGCGACCAATTAAAATCACAAAAATACCTTTTAGTAATTGGACAGCTTTTGTTCCCTTAATAATGGTAATTAATTTATAGAGTACGAACCAAACAAGAAGCACATCCACAATATTTTTTAGTATTTCTATTGGTGCTAACGTTGTTGCTTGCTCCAAACCCGGCATGTGCTTCCCCTACCTTTTAAGAAAGTTCTTATATATTTAGTATAACATAATTACCAACTAACATGGTCAACTAAAAGGTATCGTACCTTTGAATGAAAACCAAAAAAGTGATGCATAAGCTCTCAAGCCGCATCACTTTGAAAAACTATTTTATCATTCATTTTCAAGCTTTTGATCCTTCGATGCCGGGATAATTTCTTTTGCCATAGACTTCATCTTATACCATAACCAATCAAAGATCTCATTGATTTCTTCACTTGATCCCGTTATAACGGCTGTTGAAGCCATATACTTAGAGCCCCTAATGACTGTGACATTACCATCGACTTCTCCTTCAATTCGAAGGTCTCCATTTTTCACAACAAGATCTCCAACCACCGTTTCTCCTGCCGGTACCACAACCGTTTCCCCTTCAACTACTAAATTAGGCTGTTTCGTAAATGAAAACTGCTGCTCATTTTCAAAACTCGAGAAGAAAGATGCACTCATCAGCAATAAAAACATCGCGGCCGCCACTATAAACGGGTGTTGACGAAGCCACTTACTTGGACCTTTTTTAATTGTCTGTTTCGGCAATCTTGCAGTCACGCCATTGACAAATCCAGGGGGCGCTTCCACTGTATCTACACCCTTAAATAAAGTAACAGTTTGCCCTAGTTCCTCAAACGTTTCTCTGCACTCTTCACATATTTTCAAATGTTCGTTCATGACTTGTTCATCCTCAATGGTGATATCACCATCTAGAAACGCATGCATATAATGGACAACATGTTTAGGACATTTTCCCATGAATCTAACCTCCTACATACTCCCCATTTGTTGCCGAAGTGCTTCTCGCCCTCGATGTACTCGTGTTTTCACTGTACCAAGTGGCATCTCCAAAATGTCAGCAATTTCCTGCAACTGTAGGTCTTCCATATATCGTAAAATAATAATCGTGCGGTATTTATCGGGCAGCCTGTTTACTTCATATTGAATACGATCTTTCATTTCCATCTTTTCTACTTCTTCTTCCGGTAATTTTTGCACTGCTGCAATTTGTGAATACATATCCAAGCCTTCAGTTCCTGGAATTGTAGCATCCAAGTAGTAATCGGGTTTTTTCTTACGAATGCGATCAATACACAAATTGGTCGCAATGCGGTACAACCATGTAGAAAATTTCCGCTTTTGGTCATAGGTTTCCAAGTTTACATAAGCGCGCACAAAGGCTTCTTGCGCAATATCTTCTGCCTCTGCCGCGTTGTTTAACATTCGGTAGCACACTTGATATAGGCGGTGCTGAAAATGAATGACGATTTCCTCAAAAGCTTCCTGATTACCGTGTAAAACTTCTTTTACCCGTTTGTTAATTAATTCGTCCAATAGGCTTCACTCTCCGCTCTTATGCGGCTGTCCCTCTATATACGTTAGAAACTACATTTAGTTTCACTTTTTTCATTTAGTATGCTCATCTCTACTTTATCATTAATCTCGCCATCAGTGATAGTCATTTCCACAATAGAAAAAGTGATTAAAACCTGCAGGCTTTAATCACTTCAATAAATTATAGTAGTTTTTCACCAAATAATGATCCCATCAATCCGACTGCTACATCAGCCGTCTTATTGTACTCGTCAAGCACAGGATTTACCTCAACAAATTCCGCGGATGTAATGACATTTGCATCTTCCAGTAATTCCATAGCTAAATGACTTTCGCGGTATGTGATCCCTCCTGGCACAGGCGTTCCTACCCCCGGTGTATATAACGGATCCAAACCGTCCAAATCCAATGACAAATGAACACCATCTACTCGTCTTGAAGCAAAATATTCAAGTGTTTGTTGTATCACCGCTGACATTCCATAACGGTCGATTTCATGCATAGTAAATACTTTTACGCCTTTTTCTTTAATTATTTGTCTTTCACCAGGATCTACTGAGCGTGCTCCGATAATTACCACGTTTCGGGGATTGATTTTTGCTCCCTCACTATGCACATTCACCAATTGCTCATGCCCCAGTCCCATACTAACCGCGAGCGGCATACCGTGGATATTTCCTGACGGGGATGTTTCGCTTGTATTCATATCTGCATGCGCATCGTACCAAATAACGCCAAGGTTTTTATAGTGTTCTGCCAATCCCGCAAGTGTCCCTATTGCGATACTATGATCTCCACCAAGCACCAATGGAAACTTCTTGTTTTTTACAATAGCCGAAACTGTCGCGGCAAGCTTTTCAGCCGCTTCAGTCACTTCTGTTAAGTTCTTCAATCCTACTTCATTACACGATACATCATGAATAGGAGAAACAGAAATATTTCCTTCGTCCATTACGTGATGACCCAATGCCTGGAGACGATCTACTGCTCCTGCATATCGAATCGCGCTCGGTCCCATATCCACTCCACGTCGACTCTGACCTAAATCCACGGGTACCCCGATTAAAGAAATGTTTAATTTGCGCATGGCTAATCCTCCCACCTAATCTTCATATTTTCGACTAGAACGGTATTATCCTATTTTTTTCGCATCTTCTAGTGACATCGGTCGGCCGAAGTAATAGCCTTGTCCTTCGCGGCATCCTAAGTTGTAGAGCATTTTGGCCTGCTCTTGCAATTCTATTCCTTCTGCCACTACATTCAACCCTGCTGTATCGGCAAGAGTCACAATCGCTTTCACTATAGCCTGACTGTTTTCATTTTCCAATATATCTCGTACAAATGATCTATCAATTTTCAACGTATCAGCTGGGAGTTCTTTAATATAACTGAATGTACTATAACCTGTACCGAAGTCGTCAATCGCAACAGTAATTCCTTTGCTTCGAAGTCTTTGAATGGATTCTTTCATGCCTTCCGTATCCATAAATGAGCTTTCTGTCAATTCCAGCTCTAGCATCTCCGGCGGTACGCGATATTCTTTAATAATATTCAAAACGGTGTCAATAAAGTCTTCTTCTCTCATTTGAACTGTTGAGACATTCACAGCAAACCGGCATCTAACACCTGCTGCGAGTTCTATTTGTGCGCGTTTACACACTTCCCGTAAAATCCATTCTCCAAGTGGTATGATGATTTTCGTTTCCTCAGCGAGTGGAATGAATTTATCAGGCGGAATCACGCCTAAATCAGGATGTTTCCAACGAACCAGTGCTTCTACGCCAGTCAACTCACCGGTATCCAGTAGTACTTTCGGCTGGTACTCAAGATAAAAATGTTGTTGTTGCACACTTTTACGTAATTCATTTTCCAACAAAATTCGCTCTAATGACATCTTTGAAGTACCCGGCTTGTACATTTCTGTATCTCCGCCACCGTGTAACTTGACCTTACCTAATGCTAATGTAGCTTTAGTGACCAATTCGGAAGGCTGATTGGCGTGTTTAGGATAGATGGAAACACCGCAACTTATTGACAAGGTGTAGAATTGTTTTCCGACTTGAATAGGTTGTTCCAAAAAGATACGAATATCTTCCGCATGATTATAGAACTCCTCTTCGTCTTTCAATCCGGATACAATGAATGCAAATTCATCACCCGCAATACGAGCTAATAGACTTTCAGGACCGGTTCTCTTTTTCAATCGTTCTCCAACCATTGCCAATAAATAGTCTCCCGCTTCATGCCCAAGTAAATCATTTGCATGGCGTAGACGATCAATATTTATATGTACGAGAGCAAATACTTGCTTGCGTGTACGCGCTCTTTCAAATGCTAGTGCCATCTGTTCTCTAAACGAATTTCGATTCATTAAGGAAGTTAGTTGATCATTGTAGACAAGATATTTGATTTTTTCGTCTGATTTCACACGTTCTGTGACATCTCGCATGACGACTAACAGTTTATCTTCATATTCAACTGTTTCTTTCACTTTATCAATTTTCGCTTCCATAATATGTAGACCTTTTTTACTATCTAAAAAAGAGTACTCTACATTTAATGCTTGGCGTTGATATCCCCCAAATTGCATAATTTTCTTTTTTACCTGTCGCCGATTTTCCTTACAGATATAGGAAAAGAAGGAATCGGAGTATAGTTCATCCACCGAATGTCCAAGAAGTTTCTGAAAAGAAGGAGAAACATAGTAAAACGTCCCTTGTCGATCAATTATCGCAATATAGTCAGATGCATTGTCTGTAATAATTTCGTAAAGATCTGCATTTTTTCGTATTTCTAGTTCCATTTTCTTTCTCTCGGTAATATCATAACGAATTGCAATGTATTGGTAAGGTTTTCCTTTATCATTTAAAAATGCAACGATCGTTGTGTCTACCCAATACGTTGATCCATCCTTCGCACGATTACATATATCGCCACGCCAAGTATTGCCCGCCTCAATCGTTGACCACATGTCTTTAAAAAATGCTGCATCATGGTGACCTGAGTTTACAATACGTTGATTAGCACCAATTAATTCTCTTCTCGAGTATTTTGAAATTTTTTCAAAGTGTTCGTTTGCATATTGGATCGTTCCTTTTGAGTCAGTAATTGCGACAATGGCAGCCTGTTCTAGTGTATAGGCAATATCACTAAGTACCTTTTGTAATTCCTTTTCACTACTAGACTCCACAAATGTATCCATACCGTTTAAAAATTCTTGCATTGCTATATCACAATCCCTATATCTGGTTATTTTTTCATTACTTATAGAAGATAAATTACCTATACATGTTACAATTTATTATACATGATAATTCCAATTATTCTATATGATTAAGTAATTGGACGAAAAAAAACCCTTTATCATTTTAAAATAATAAGGATTCGACATATTTACTATTAAATTGTAAGTGCATGGGTACAATGGCTGGGGTAGCTGGATTCGAACCAACGAGTGACGGAGTCAAAGTCCGTTGCCTTACCGCTTGGCTATACCCCAATGTATAGCTGACTGTATTTGTCTTGAGGTAAAAAAACATGGTGGTGGGGGACGGATTCGAACCGCCGAACCCGGAGGGAGCGGATTTACAGTCCGCCGCGTTTAGCCACTTCGCTACCCCACCGTGTTAAATTTTTGCTAAGCTTTGCTTTAAATAAGTAAATGGTGACCCCTACGGGATTCGAACCCGTGATACCGCCGTGAAAGGGCGGTGTCTTAACCGCTTGACCAAGGGGCCATGAAAATGTTCATGGAGCTTCCAGCCGGACTCGAACCGGCGACTTCTTCCTTACCATGGAAGCACTCTACCTGCTGAGCTATGGAAGCATAAAAATGGCTCCGCAGGTAAGACTCGAACTTACGACCGATCGGTTAACAGCCGATTGCTCTACCACTGAGCTACTGCGGAATAATAATATGTTTAGTATGCCTGACGACAAAAACCATTATAGCATGATTGCTGACTCTGTGCAACAAATACTTTTGAATCACTCAAGCTTTTTTAATTATAGTGGTCATAGTCATAGACGTCAAGGGTTTTTCATATAATAGTTTAGATTTCACATAATGAAGGAGATTGGCATGGTAAAAAAACTTCTCTTCCTTTTTGTATTAACTGCAATATTCCTAGCTTTTATTCCCCAATTGACCAAGCCTTCTTCAACTTTGAAGGCAGTTTTCCGATTGACTGAACAACCTGCAGTAATAGTGAAAGGTACACAAGGTTCAGCATTGACCATTAATATTTCATTTGGTGAAAAAGAAGTGGAGGAACTTCTTGAAAATTTGTCGCAGCCCTATCCTTTATTGTTTATTGATAGTGACTGGGCTTCACGCTTCCCCCACATTACAGAACAGATTAAACAGCGATCTTTGCCTGTCGCATTACTTGGTACCGAGGGTCAACAGTATGAAAACAATCCCGGGCTTTTAAGCAAACAGCTTCAAACGTTTGAAGAGTTGTTTAACACGCGCCCTCTTTGGTTCCGTACGACAGATGAAGAATTCCCCTTGGCACTGCTGCAAGAATTGAGTGAAGCGGAAATAAACGCCCTGGGATCTACTATCCAGTGGTCTGGCGGCACACTACCGAAGGCTTCTAAGGGAGAAATCATTGTCGTTCCATACACTCGTAATGAACACGTCGCCACGGCAGATGTAAAACGACTACTTGCCAGTCGTACTTTTCAATCCGTAGAGGATCTATTATTTCGAACAACTGTAAAAACAAAAAAAATTCCACAATAAAAAACTGATAGGAGAAAATCTCCTATCAGTTTTTTTGGGATTTCTTTGCTTGTTTCTTCGTCTTTTTTCTTTCATTTCTGCGTTCATCTAGCTTTTCCTTATCAATATCGGATTGTTTATTGTATTTAGGCAATACTAGTAATTGATACGCATTCACTGCGAGTAGCGGAAATAAAAGAATTGTTACCCATTCATCTTTGTTACCAGATGTAACCATAAGTGCCGGCAACCATTCAAGCGTCGTGATAACAATCATGAAAAATAATGCAGAAATTAACGCATGTTTTTTCGTCCACTGTGCTTTGAAGTACGCTGTCACTACGGATACTGTAATCAAGGTAAACAGTAAGAAAATATACAGAACCGTACGACTCGTATCTGCTTTCGTTAATTGGAAACGGAAAAAGACTAAGTCAAACAGCACGACTACTATGATCAACAGTTGAACCCAGTTCCATAACGTCAGGGTACGGAACATATTCACGCCAAACTGATGAACGGTCAAATAGGCGAAGAAGCCCATTTGCGCCACTACACTCATCGTAAACCCTAAGAAAATCATCCATAAAAAGGCACCAAGAAATTGCCATATCTCGCCTGCCTGTAAGTATCCATAGAAAAAGTCCCAACGTACAATTAGACCGACAATCGCTGTAATCGCCCCACCAATTGCCATTGCGCGTAAGAAAAATTTAACCCAATTTCGTATTGTCACAGCACTGTTCCCCTTTTTATCATGTCTAACCTAGTGTATCAACGATCGACAAAAAAATCTATTTCATTGAACGATTCATGCATATTCCTTCTTATATTGTGAACAATAAATGAAAATACAAGTGGAAGGTTGAGTGGAATGAAAAAATTTGCAGTTCTTTTTCTATTCCTTCTATTCCTAACGGGTTGCAACGGAACTCATCAAGCAGCACCAAGCTATGATGAGATGAAAAAGATGATGACAGATGCAATCCAGACGGAAGACGGAAAAAAAGCACTTCGTAAATTGATGACTGATCCAGAGTTCAGGGAGTTATTAGTACTTGAACAACCAGAAGTCAAACAGAGCATTGAGAATGTATTGCTTTCTAAAGAAGGAGAACGTTTTTGGAAAACAGCTTTTGAAGATCCTAAATTTACTGAATCCATCGCAAAGAGCATGAAAAAACAACAAGCGGATATCATGAAAGATTTGATGGCAGATGCTTCTTTTCAAAAGGAATTGGAAAAGTTTTTTGGTCAACCTGACATGATGAAACAAATGGAGAACATCGTGAATTCCGCAACGTTGAAGAAAGAGATGGAGAAGGCCATAGAAGATACAATAAATAGCCCTTTAATGCAGGCGAAGTGGCAAGAACTCATCATGAAGGCTGGTAAAGGTGCTGCGGGTGGGTCTTCTAAGGACGGTGGTAAAGGACAAAAAACAGACGAGGAAGGAAAATAATTCTTTCTTCGTCTGTTACTTATTACTTTTTCGTTTTTTTGATTACTGTATCGGCAACGTCTAAATAGATTTTCCCTATCGGATGATCTTCCGCATAAACAGAAGGTGCAAAATCCGTTTCATTCCAGTCAGGTTGACCGAGAGGGATTTGTCCTAATAATTCTGTACGAAGTTCTTCAGAAAGACGAACACCGCCACCTTGACCAAAGACATACTCTTTCTCGCCTGTTGCTTCCGATGCGAACCAAGACATATTTTCAATCACACCGAGTAGTTCATGTTCAGTCTGTAATGCCATCGCTCCCGCACGTGCTGCAACGAATGCCGCAGTTGGGTGAGGAGTAGTCACAACAATTTCTTTGGATGCGGGAATCATTTGATGAATATCAAGCGCTACGTCACCTGTCCCTGGTGGTAAGTCGAGCAACAAGTAATCCAACTCGCCCCAGTCCACATCACGGAAGAATTGATCCAACACTTTTCCAAGCATAGGTCCACGCCATACAACTGGTGCGTTATCTTCAACAAAGAAACCCATCGAAATCACTTTTACGCCAAAACGTTCCACTGGCATGATACGATCTTCTCGGACTTCAGGCATAGCTGTAATCCCCATCATATCCGGAACACTGAATCCATAAATATCTGCATCGATCAAACCAACTTTTTTGCCACGTCTGGCTAAGGCTACTGCTAAGTTGACGGAGACAGTAGATTTCCCAACGCCGCCTTTACCAGATGCAATCGAAATAAATTCAATATTGGATACAGGGGATAAAATATCTTGTGCTTCCGCTTCCGTAACTGTACCACGGAATTGCTCTAATACTTCTTTAGGCAACTCTTCAAATCGTATGCCTACAGAGTCTGCTCCTGCATCTTTCAACACTTCAACTATTTTTGATTGTAGCGTCAATTGCTCTCCGGTATTCACTTTCGCAATCGCGACTTTAACACTGACGTGTTCTTTCTCAGGTTTAATGGTTACACCCACAATACCATTCGTTTCTGCCAATGTTTTATGTAAAAACGGATCTTCCAATGCGCCAATCAGTTCACGAACTTGTTGTTCATTAATCACATGTAACACTCCTTACTGAATTCATTCACTCCTTTTTAGTATATCATATTCCCTATTCACCCAACCGTCATATGCATTATTGCTCTTCAGCAAGTTGATATTTTACAATTCCATCTACAATCGCTGCGGCTACTTTTTTCTGGTACGATTTATTTGCCAACAACTTTCTTTCTTCCGGATTGGACAGGAAGCCTGTTTCTACTAATACAGCCGGAACCGGCACTTTCTTCAACAAGTAGACTCCTGTGATTTTCATCGCTTCCCGTTCGGTATTTTTCAACTGATCACGCAGTTCAAATTGGATGGAAGTCGCTAGTTGCTTACCATCAGGATGGCCGCCCGGATGATAAAACACTTGCGCCCCTCTCCAACGTTCTTCTGGAATTGCGTTAACGTGTACGCTGATAAACATGTCCGGCTTCGATTCTACTGCCATGCTTTCACGTAGTTTCAAGTCTGCAAACTTTCTGCTTCTCAACGAAGTGAACGACTCGGAGGGTGCATGTTCCGCAACTGCATCGCCGCTTTTCTCCCTAGTCATTTCAACAGTTGCTCCTTTTTTCTTCAATAGTTTACTTACTTCATGAGAAATGTTTAACGTAATATCTTTTTCAATGAGTTCACCTGCCGAAGCACCTCCGTCTTCCCCACCATGTCCAGGATCAATGAGAATGCTTACCCCACCGAGTTCTGAGGGCAGAAAAAAGCCACGATCGGATGCTTTGACGCCGTATAACACTCCACCTAATGAGAAAATGATTAGCATCACTGCCACAAGCCACTTTTTCATACAGACACCGCCTTTTTCTTTCACTATACGCTTGGTCTTTTCAGGTTATGTCTATCTAGTACATGACGGGAAGTTTAGAGTTGATAATTGATTGGATTAACCTAAGCTACGAATTGGTATCTACGAGGGCAAAGGCATCGTTACACTAAGCTTAGGAAGATTCACAGCACTTCAATCCGATCTAGCCGATACCCACTTTCCTTATGCTTCTTTCCCTACATTAGAACTGTGAGATCTGTTAGCGAATGACGTTTTTTGGAAATACAAGCAAAGCGATAAGCGTGTGTATACCATGGAGTTAGCAAACACTACTCCGTACAGATGAAAGTGCGCACAAAAAAGCTGTCGTAAGAAGTTTTTCACTTCTTACGACAGCTTTGGATTCGTATATTATTTTGTTTGACCTTCCCACGCTAGCATGCCGCCTACCATGTTTGTTACATCAAAGCCTTCGTCAGCCATAAGCTCTTGCGCACGACCGCTTCTGCCGCCTGAACGGCATACGAGAATGTAAGATATTTCAGCATTCAAGTTATGCATTTCGACTGGCAGATTACCGAGGGCGATGTGTTCTGCGCCTGGAATCATACCTTCCGCTACCTCGTCATCCTCGCGTACATCGATGATATTCAATTCTTTACCACTTTCTAGTTGCTCTTGTACTTCTTTTGCAGTTAATTCTTTTAAAGTCATGAGTGATATCCTCCCAAGCGTTTAATGTACCCTTATTCTATCTTGCTAGGTTGACCATTGTCTATTTAAATGAACTAATTAGTATTGCTGTAATTCTTTCGTAGTATGTCCACGGTTTTCCCATAATCTAGTCGTATCCGCTACTGCGACAATCGCAGGGATATAGCGCTCGGATTCTTTAATAGGCAGCACCAGACGGGATATAAATGAGGACAGTTCCATCATGAAGTCACCGCCACTTACTTGCAAATTATATACTAATTCTGAGACTTCTGCGTCTACATCCAATTGATCACTGAAATCCTCTTCTAACATATTTTTCACCAGTAATTGCTCGGGCGTTTCTTGTACATACTCCTCGTCAATGAAACACAATAATTCTTCTCTTCCAGGTATATAATACGGCTTTCTAGCTGCGTTTTGTCTTAGGTTGTCCTTCTCGGCTTCTTCGCTTGTCGCTTCAGCTACAAATTCGTTTGATTGAATATAGACGAAGCTCTCCTCTAGTTTATCTTTCACTCGCTTAGTTTGCAAAAATCTTTCCACTTCATCCAATGGAATCTTCTCTTCATTTTGATCATTGTAAATCTCCACTACTTTTTCAATAGGCACAATCCCATATAGATTTGTGCACGCCACAATATACTTCATTACCATTTCTTTATTCAATATACACACGCCTTTCGCTGATCTGGATACATTCCCTATGTACTCTTTCTGTATTGTATCAAAACTATTACCTATTGTTCTGCCTGAGAACATTTTGATCATCCTTGAAGGTTTCATAATATACTATACCAACTAGAAAATTCAGGAGGAATAGTATGGGTGCTATAAATGGCAACGAGTTTGTGCGTAGAATAAATGAGCAGGCCGCGGAGATTTGGCTAGATGGACAGCAATTAAAAGGACCTATTTCTAAACATCCAGCCTTTAGAGGGCTTATTGAAACAAAGGCTTCTCTGTATGATTTACAATTATCACCTTCACATAAGGCTCTCATGACATACGCCTCACCAGTCACAAACGAGCCAATTGGACTTTCTTACTTACAACCGAAAACTAAAATGGATTTGCAGAAACGAAGAGTTATGATAGAAGAATGGGCAAGACTTTCCTGTGGCTTACTTGGTAGAAGTCCAGATTACCTCAATACGGTGATCATGAGCTTTGCCTCTTCTTCCCCTCACTTGCTCGGCAAAGAAAACTGTTTTCCAGAACATATTCAAGCGCTGTATGAACGTGCGCGAGAAGAAGATCTATCTTTTACTCACACCTTTATTACACCGCAGGTCAATCGATCACAAAATGCCTTTAATACGTCAGATGAACCGATCTCCGCAAAGATTGTAGGCAAGACATCTGCAGGGCTCATCATTAAAGGAGCAAAGCTACTAGCCACACAGGGCGGCGTGACGGATGAAGTGTTGGTGTTCAGCACGCCTTCATTTCTTGGGGATCCTGATGAAGCTTTCGCCTTTTCCATTCCTTCCAGTACAGAAGGTTTACGTTTTCTTTGCAGGGAATCATTTGTAGGCGGGAATTCTACGTTTAATTACCCACTGAGTTCACGGTTTGAAGAGATGGATGCTATAGTTGTTTTCGATAATGTTCTCGTCCCGTGGAAGCGTGTATTCTTTCATCACAATAAGGAAGTAGCTTCAGAATTTTTCTCAATGAGTTCATTTCATCCATTTGCTACCCATCAAGTCATCACGAGACAGATCGTCAAGACGGAGTTCATGTTAAATTTGGCAGAGCAACTCGTCCAAACGATTAATATAGCGGAATATCTCCACATTCAAGAGAAATTGTCTGAAATAATTATAGGGCTCGAAACGATGAAAGCCTTGCGAGATAAATCCGAAGCCGATGCATTACCCGATCAATGGGGTTATATGTGTCCAAGTGCGATACCACTTCAAATAGCTAGCAATATTTTCCCCAAAGTCTATCCGCGTTTTAGTGAAATCATTCAGCTAATTGGAGCAAGTGGGATGGTTGCGCTACCTACCGATAAGGATTTCCATTCGGCTATTCAACCTGATCTCACAAAGTACCTACAAGGTGCTACGAAAACCGCGTTTGAACGTGTACAACTATTTCGGTTGGCTTGGGATTTGACGATGAGTTCGTTCGGCACAAGACAAACGCAATATGAACGGTATTTCTTCGGTGATCCAGTTCGCTTATCAGGACATCTATACCGATCCTATCCAAAAGACGCAGGACAAGAAATGATACACCGGTTACTCTCAGATTAAATGAAAAGTCAGTAATTTGCCGAAATTATGTCAGCTCATCGTATTTGCCAGATGCTACACTTTGTATATGGAATTGATGATTATGGTGCTATCTGTAAATAGAATAGAGCTATTTCAAGAAGCAGTCCAGTTTATTCACAGTTGTTATGATGAACTAGGACTTTCACGAGAAGAACAAATCAACATTGGTGACTCTACATCCATTGAAATGACTAAGTTATGTGAAAGCCTTGGTTGGCAAGGAGCCAAAACACCTTTTGATGTATTACCGCTTGTCATTCAAGAGTATGGGAAATCTCCGCGGCTTTTTGAATTGCCAAAGTCGTTAGTAAAAGAGGTACCTATCAGTCATCCCGAAATCAAAGGAATTTCTGAGTTGCATACAAAATGGTATGCTGTTCCGATCATTTCCAATACGCGTCTTGATATCGGTGGAATTGAATATCCTATGGCACCATTTAACGGCTGGTATATGGGTACGGAAATTGGAGCGCGTAATCTTGCAGATGCGGACCGTTATAATCTTTTGCCGTCTGTCGCCAAACTGATGGGCCTTAACACGAAATCCAATCGATCTCTTTGGATAGACAAAGCACTTGTAGAGTTGAATATAGCCGTTCTACATTCCTACCAGCAAGAAGGCGTCACACTTGTTGATCATCATACCGCAGCTAAACAATTCAAATCGTTCGAAAAGAAAGAGCAAAGTGCAGGAAGAAAAGTGACAGGTAACTGGGTATGGCTCATTCCACCACTATCACCCGCCGCTACCTATGTCTATCACAAACGGTTTGCCAATGACATTATAACTCCCAATTTCTTTTATCAAAGAGATCCCGAATAAACCAACGCCCCTGCACCATGTTATATGGTCTAGGGGCATTGGCTTATTGAACAGGTATTTCTTGAAAATCGATGCGAATAAATTTACCTGTTTCAGCTGAATAGGTGACAGTCACTATTAAACCGAATTCCCGTTCTTCCTCTTTTAACCAAAGCTGAAATTTCTCCACGCCCGTAACTTTTTTTGAGTCGGTTGCGATATGCAAATAATCCTTGATATCTGCATGAGGATATTTGAGCATCGTTTGTTTGATCGCAAGCCTTGACCATTTGGCGTATGCCGGTACTTCCACTTTACTAAGTGCAGCAGCTGACTCATCACTAGTACCCGACCCACTTGTCAATAAAACTCCAAGTGCCAAACCTATTTTTGCAAAGATGGCGCACACCTCCTTTAGGAATAGCATGCGCTGTTTATATCCATTCAATTCTAAATGAAAAACATCCAACTTAAATAGTCGGACGTTTCTTATATATTAATTTGTAATCATCTGTCCTTCATGCATACCAGGCCACATTTGCTTCGTGTAGGCCATGTCCCAGAACATATACTCATATCGAGTCATATTAAGGAAGATCTCCTCTAACCTCACTAATTCTGATTCAGGCTTGCCTTCTGCAGTTTCGTCCATTAATTCTAAGCACCAAGTAGCCAACTCGCCAAAGTCTTCCGATGAATACATGCGAATCCAGTCACCATACAATGGATGTTCCAGCGCACCAGGCAATTCCGAAAGCTCTTTGCCGATCTCCCAGTAGCTCCACGCACACGGCAATAATGCAGCGACAACTTCCGCTAGAGAGCCGTTTTGACTTACATGTAGCATATAGTGCGTGTACGCTAGGACAATTGGAGACGGCTGAGCATTCTCGAGCTCTTCCTCGGTAATGCCAAAGCGTGCTGCATATTGACGGTGAAGTTCCATTTCGGTGTGTAGTGTACCGTTAAGCAATGCAGCAAATTTACCCATCGTCTCTACATCCGTAGCCTTCATTGTGCCCACAGCAAACACTTTCGCGTAGTCAATTAAATACAAATAGTCTTGCACCATATAAAAACGAAACTTCTCCTGATCCAACAGACCATTTCCAATCTCTTGGACAAACGGGTGACTATGATTCTGTCTCCAAATCGGTAATGTCTTCTCTAATAAACGTTCTGTAAACTTCATGTATACTCTCTCCTTTTTCGTGATAAATGAAAAAGCCACTTCTTGACAAGAAGTGGCGGAGAGACATCACAGAGCACAGAAATCAGCTAAGTAACATCTACACCACTTCCTTACGCCGGTATGAACCGGATCAAGTTAAAGGGTTAAAGCATATGCTTCTCTCAGCTCCAGAGAGCACCCCTAGCGGTAACAACTATTTCATTTGTATATTCATTGTAGTCTTAACTTGTCAGAAAGGTCAAACGAATTGAGATTGCACGTAGCCTACATACAACACAGCGATTGGCAGAAGACCTTATGTTGGTCTCACTCAATCGAATACGTTTATTCGGCAGATTTCACGCAGTGTCAATTTGTTATTCTAGATGTTCTTTTAGCTTTTTCTCAACATCTTCTTCTATTTTTTTTACGCGCTCTTCTTCTAATTTACGTCGTGGTTTAGGATGATACCATTCAATTTTGCCATTAATGAATGTACCTTTAAATTCTTCGCCTTGAATCTTCAATTTAAATGACTGAAGTGGTCGAGTTTGACTTCCGCTATTCGATTGTTCGATCTCAATATCATCCGCTTCACTTCGAATCCCTTGCTCTGATAGAAGTTCCAAAACTTTATCCTCTATGGCAATTATTTCTTCTTCGCCAACATCATGTTTGGGATGTGGATTAAGCCATTGAATTTTACCGTCATGATAGTCACCTTTATACTTACGACCTTCTAAGATGAGCTTAAACTGAATTCGCTCGTACTGCCTGTCTTCAAAAACTTTTTCTGCTTCAAAGTCATCTACCACAGGGAACACCTCCAAAAATAGTATAAAGCCTCTTTTTATAAAATGGCTCATCTTACGTTATCCATAACTACTAATTCAAGCCTTCTAGCCTGAAGTTTAATTACCCATCATTCCTGCTCACGTATAAAATCCTTTAAAAAAATTTAAACTCTAATATAACTTAGCAATAGGTTGTTGTCAAATCCATTAATATTCTACTATGCTTTATATCATTCGAATATATGGTCCAAACACCGTAAGTCGTAGCGAACTTACTCCCCGTACACTCTATTACATCTTCACTCACTACCAGGCAGAAGATTAACTTCACACATGTGTAACAACCTTATTGCAGCCTTTAATAATTACCGTGAGTGTTGAACCAATACACGCAAAGACTGCTATACATTCTATTGACTTGACGGACATGGTTAATCCTACGAATGACACACCACGTATGTATAATAATACCCTAATTTTTGTGTTTCAATCATTTGAACAGTGACAAAGTTGTTTGAACAAACTGCAGAATATATACGGAATAATTTAGCCTTCTTTATTACTTTCCATGCATATTAATTTCTGCAGTACTAGCATAACGGACAGAAAATGCCCAACAACTCATTGAATTGTCGGGCATTTTCTAGTACTTCCTTAAAAAACTTGGTTTCATTTGATCCCATTCTTCGCTAATTACGTGGTGGCAGACTGAAATAATTCGCTCTATGACTTGTGTATAGTTTGCCAAGATGCGTATAGTGAAGCCAGGAACGGCAAGCTTAGACAATCCGAATGCAAATTCTCCAGCCTCTTGTTGAAGAGTTTCATATAATCGATCCAATAGAGCATCATTCGTTTTTTCTCCCACGACAATTAAGGAACCCAAATGTGTGTATCCTTCCATAAAGCCTAACTCATTCATATTTTGTGACGCTGGATGAAGTTTTATATGGTCAAAGACAACAAGTTGACCTTCCATATAAATCTCGGTTTTCAAACGGAGCATGTCATAGCTGAATTTTTCTCCTTCCGGCGACCAGCCCGGAGTCAAAATTTCGGCATACAGCAAAGTTGCTCCTTTTTCCATGTATATACTATTTTTTTGATAGCAACTGGCATCTTTGTATGCAATAAGTGCATCCGGTAAGTACTCTAGATAACTATCCTTTTTCATACGAATGACTGTTTCTTGATATACTTGCTCGGTCGGTGTTCTATATACTTTCGTCGCTGACTGGGTCGTCAACGTCAGCATCGCTCGTTCACCAAGCGTGACTTTCATTTGATACCGATCTCCATCTAAATAGCCACCGCCAGGATTCAATAAATAATAGCATGGATAACTATTTTTATTGAAATAAACGGGACGCATCACTTTAAATGCACCTTGAAAGTAAACGCTTTTCGCCACGGAGCGTCCTTGTCGGTTTTCCATGACAAGGTCAAGAACACCTGTCCATTCAGACATCTTGTCCTAGTCCTTTTAACAAAGCGTGTTTTCTGACCCATTCAACCACTTCATCTAGTCCTTGATCATCTTTTAAATTGGTGAAAAAGAAAGGTTTATTTCCTCTAAATACTTTTGTGTCGGACTCCATTACTTCAAGACTCGCCCCAACGTATGGTGCCAAATCTGTTTTATTAATAATAAACAAATCAGATTTAATCATTCCTTGTCCACCTTTGCGCGGGATTTTTTCACCTTGCGCTACGTCAATTATATATATGGAAAAGTCTACGAGTTCTGGACTGAAAGTAGCCGCTAGGTTATCACCGCCACTCTCTACAAAAATCAACTCGAGGTCGGAATGTTTTTCTTTCAATTCATTAATCGCAGCGAAATTCATCGAAGCATCTTCACGAATTGCCGTATGTGGACAGCCTCCTGTTTCCACGCCGACAATACGGTCTTCCGGAAGAATACCGTTCGCAACTAAAAATTTGGCATCTTCTTTCGTATATATATCATTGGTAATAACCGCCATACTCACTTCGCCATCTAACGCGCGTGTAATTTTTTCAACAAGCATGGTTTTTCCCGCACCAACTGGTCCACCGACACCTATTTTAATTGGTCCCATTCTAAGCACATCCTTATTATCAATTTCATTATATTCATTACGAACTAAAAATACGTATCCCGACACGTTCATGTTGCATTTGTGAAAGCTCAAGGCCTGGCGATACAACGCCAAACTCTTCTTCGTCTAATTCCATTATTTTGTCTGTCGTTTGCTGAAGTTGTTGTTGAAAAGTGTAAATGATTTTCTGTCCAGCAGTTTGTCCAAGCGGGATTGCCCGTACAGCATTTTGCACAAGACTAACAACCGTCGAGTATAAGTAATATAAAACCGTTGTATTCTTTTCTACTTGAAGATGATGTCCGATCATCGTAAAAACAATGGCTGGATGGCCAAAAGCTTGTTTATCACGAATTTTTTGGGCATAAGTAGTTAACACAGGTATTTTGTAAATGGCTTCTGCAATGTTTAACATTCTATCACCCATACGCTGTGTACCATCACGTGATTCGCGAGCAAGATTCTGTACAGTCAATATGCGGTCCAATTCCCAAACCTTATCCAGGTCATCGTTATCCAGTGCATCATATGAGAGTCTTACAGCCAAGCCGTCTGCATAAGCAAGCTGTTCATGCACATAGACATGTAACCACTCAGAAAATGTGTTAGCATCGGTGACCTTGTCTTTTTGAATATAGGTTTCTAATCCGAATGATTGACTAAAAGAGCCGATGGGAAAACTAGAATCGCATAGCTGTAACAAAGATAACGCATGATTAGTCATGACTATGCCCAATATGACGGAAAGCCTTTGCAACTTTTCGTTCTTCTCTCTTGAATGGAATCTCCATTTCTTTTAGCAAATCCTCAACTAAATAATCATATTGCACAAGCATATCCTCGTCTTCAAATTGCGCAGGCAAATGACGATTTCCAAGTTGATGGGCAATCGTTCCCATTTCAAGCATTGTCCGCGGGCTAATAATAATTAAATCATCAGAAAGGACATCAACCAAAATAATATTCTTATCATCCATAAACAGAATGTCTCCCGCTTCCAAATCACGCGGAGTTTTTAATCGAATTCCAATTTCACGTCCGTGATCGGTTTCTACGCGTTGTATTCTCTTCATTAAATGTGCACTTTCTAAGTACACTTTCTCTTTATGACGGCTTTCATACTCACTTGGATCTAAATCCCTGATATTCATCACGATTTCTTCTACAATCATTTTCTTCACCTCAGAATAGGAAATAGCGTTGTCCCATTGGCACCTCGTCAACTGGGTCACATGTTATAAGCTTTCCATCGATTTTCACTTCGTACGTTTGTGGATCTACATCAATATGTGGTGTAGCTGTATTTAATTTCATATCTTTTTTCGTAAGACTCCGTATGTTACGGACAGGGAGTACTACTTTTTCAAGTCCAAGCTTCTCTTTTATTCCTTGATCATATGCAATCTGTGAAACAAATGTAATGGAACTTTGCGGCAATGCCTTCCCGAGCGTTGCATACATCGGACGATAAATCATTGGTTGTGGTGTAGGAATCGTTGCATTCGGATCGCCCATTAAGCTAAATACCGCCATTCCACTTTTCAAAATCATCTCCGGTTTGACTCCAAAGAACTTCGGATCCCAGAGGACAAGATCAGCCATTTTACCAACCTCAATTGAACCGATATACTCAGATACCCCATGAGCAATAGCAGGATTAATCGTATATTTAGCAACATAGCGTTTTACCCGATTATTATCCGAATACTCACTATCACCTTCCATCACGCCAAGTTGCTTTTTCATTTTATGGGCTACTTGCCACGTACGAAGAGCAACTTCACCGATACGGCCCATCGCCTGAGAATCGGAGCTTGTCATACTAAAGACACCCAAGTCTTGTAATACATCCTCCGCTGCAATCGTTTCGTTGCGAATGCGTGAATCTGCGAATGCGATATCTTCTGGCACGGAAGGATTTAAGTTATGTGCAACCATTACCATATCCAAATGCTCATCAATCGTATTGATCGTATACGGCAAGGTTGGGTTGGTAGAAGCCGGCAACACATTCATCATACCAGCCGATTTAATCAAATCCGGAGCGTGTCCGCCTCCTGCACCTTCCGTATGATACATATGAATACCGCGACCATTAATCGCCTTGATCGTATCTTCAAAGAATCCCGATTCGTTTAACGTATCCGCGTGAAGTGCGACTTGTACATCATATTCATCGGCAATTCGTAATGCATGATCAAGAACGGACGGTGTCGCGCCCCAGTCTTCATGGACTTTCAAACCAATCGCACCGGCAATTATTTGTTCCGCCAAGGGAGCTCCCGCTGCCGCATGTCCTTTACCTGTTAAACCAATATTGATTGGTTGTCCATCTAAAGCCTTCAGCATGGAGTGAAGATGCCAGGCACCCGGTGTGGCTGTCGTAGCCCTAGAACCATCTCCTGGTCCAGCTCCACCGCCGATTAGTGTGGTTGTCCCCGCCGTCAGTGCAACATCGACTTGTGCCGGATTAATGAAATGCACATGCGTATCAATTGCGCCAGCCGTAATGATTTTACCTTCCCCCGAAATCACTTCAGTGGAAGCCCCTATAATAATGTCTACTTTATCCTGCACAAGCGGATTACCTGCTTTTCCGATACCCGAAATTTTACCGTCACGAATCGCTAGGTCGGCCTTATATATCCCCGTATAGTCAAGAACGACGACGTTCGTAATGACAGTATCAGGTACTCGTTCATCTTCTTCACGCGTAATAAGCGGATGTTGACCCATTCCATCACGAATGACTTTCCCACCGCCAAATACAACTTCTTCTCCATATTTCGTAAAATCTTTTTCAATTTGGATAAACAAATCGGTATCTGCTAATCGAACAGAGTCTCCTGTTGTCGGTCCGAACATTTGAGCATATTGCTCTCTATCCATGTTAAAACTCATTTCGTATTCCCGCCTTCCAATGGTCCGTCTACTTTATTATGAAATCCGTAAACTTCTCTTTCTCCAGCATAGTCAATTAGCTGCACTTCTTTTTCATCGCCCGGTTCAAAACGAACAGCAGCACCTGCAGGTATATTGAGACGTTTACCGTACGTTACTTCCCGATCAAATTTCAATGCAAGATTCACTTCATAAAAGTGGTAATGAGAGCCAATTTGGATAGGTCTATCGCCATGATTAATTACTTGTACATGTATACTTTCCGCGCCTTCATTACAAGTAATCGGTTCATCTTTTAAAATATATTCGCCTGGTATCATCGTTCCGTCCCCTTTCTTTCCATAAACAATTTATCTTATTGGATTATGCACTGTGACCAACTTCGTTCCATCCGGGAATGTCGCCTCTACTTGAATATCATCGATCATTTCTGGAATGCCATCCATTACATCTTCACGAGATAAAATCGTTGCACCATAAGACATGAGTTCTGCCACAGTTTTACCGTCTCTGGCACCTTCCATCACCTCATACGTAATGAGTGCCATGGCTTCTGGGTAGTTCAATTTAAGTCCTCGTTCTCTTCGTCTTCTAGCAACATCTGCAGCAACAACAATCATTAGTTTATCCATTTCACGCGGTAGTAATCGCATTGTTCAACCTCCTAAAATAATAGTATGTATTATATTCCATTAGTGCGCTTCTCTCATAATCCACTTTAATAGAAGGCTTTAAATATTCCGAGTATTTAACGAGCTATTAGTAGCTCACATGAATTTTCGGGGTAAACTTAAGCTATCTCTTTTAAATAAGGTCCTGTTCGAAGCAACAAGGCAAAGAAAAAGTCGGTATACCGACAGTATCCCCTTAAGTTAGTTAGCGTAAACGTTGCCACGCCTAAAGTTTTTGCTAGTAAATGACTAATGGGCAGTCATGGATGCAAGTTCGAACTATACGTGTAATGTAACAAAGTGTGTTATATAATGGTTTGATCGCAAGTTGATCCGATTGTGATTCATACATCCGGGGAGGATCGGTGAATCTCTTAGGTATTCGAAACAACTGGAATGGGGGGATTGTGTCCATTTACCTCATTTAAAAACAGTGGAAACGGCTGGGAGTTACTGCTACTAATTTATTGTACAGCTTTGTGGCGAAGAATCAAGTGTTCACGCTTACACAATGAGCTGGTAAAATATCTACTCACAGAAGTACTGCTAAAGCTATTTTATTGCAGATAAAATGCTTGGATCACCTCTCATCATACAATCATCTGGTATACAAAACTTCGCAAATTAGGTGTGATGCGAACATTTGTAAATTAGCAAATGATACTACTAGTGTCAGCGCTATTTACTGACCAGCCAGTAGTAACTGTTCATCCCCAAAATATAGCTAATGCTACACGCAAAAAAGCCCTTCTCATTAAATAATGAGAAAGACTTTTGAAAAAAATTATCGTTTTGAGAATTGTGGTGCACGACGCGCGCCGCGAAGACCGTATTTTTTACGTTCTTTCATACGTGGATCACGTGTTAGGAATCCTGCTGATTTAAGTGCTGCACGGAAATCAGGATCTACAGTAAGCAATGCACGAGCAACGCCGTGACGGATTGCGCCTGCTTGACCTGTGTAACCTCCACCGTGAACGTTAACGTGGATATCGTAGCTTCCAAGTGTTTCCGTTGTTACTAGTGGTTGTTTAATGATTTCACGAAGTGTTTCGAATGGTACGTAGTCCTCTACATCACGATTATTGACGACAATTTTACCTTCGCCAGGAATTAGACGTACACGAGCTACTGAACTTTTACGACGGCCAGTGCCGATATATTGTACTTGTGCCAAGTGGGTTTCCTCCTCTTAATTAACCGCGAAGCTCGAAAGCTTCTGGTTTTTGTGCGCTATGCTGATGCTCTGGACCAGCGTATACGTGTAATTTCTTGATTGTTTGACGACCTAGAGGACCGTTTGGAAGCATTCCTTTAATCGCTAGTTCAAGCATTTTTACAGGGTAGTTAGTACGCATCTCAAGTGCAGTACGTGACTTAAGACTACCTGTATAACCAGAGTGACGGTGGTATAATTTATCTTTCAATTTATTACCTGTCAAATGGATTTTTTCAGCGTTGATGATAATGACGTGATCGCCTGTATCAACATGTGGTGTAAACGTTGGTTTGTGTTTACCGCGTAAAAGAGTTGCAACTTCTGAAGCAAGACGACCAAGCGTTTGTCCTTCAGCGTCGACAACTAGCCATTTACGTTCGACTTCGTGACCTTTAGCCATGAATGTTGTGCGCATATTGTATTTCCTCCTAAAATATCGAATCTGTTCCCTTGTTTTCTCTATCCCTAAACACAAATAAACTTCCGGGGCTTGTTTGTGGGGTTATTGAAATACCATTTATCATGTTATACTTTATTGTCAATAAAGTCAAGCGTTTTTATGAAAACGCCAGGATTAGTTGCCATGAGCTCAATAGGTCACTTCCATTAAGTACAAACCGTGTGCTGCCGCTGTCTTCCCTGCCCTTTGACGATCTTTCGCCTCAAGAATCTTCTGGACATCTTCCGGCTCGTCCCAACCAATACCAACAGCCAGCAAAGCACCGGCAATCGTACGAACCATATTGTATAGAAATCCATCACCTTCCACTTCAAGAATCAGTTCCTCCTGATGTCGCTCAAGTGTTAGTTTTCGGATTGTGCGGACTTTATTCAAGGTAGCGGTCTTCGCTGAACAGAAACTTGTGAAATCATGTGTACCGATTAAATAGGCAGCACCTGCATTCATTCGTTCCACGTCCGGATTCCATCTACCTAAATGGACTGCAAAATTACGCTCAAATGGACTTTGCAATTCTCCATATGACCATTTATATCGATACGTTTTACCTTTTGCACTGTAACGCGCATGAAATTCTTTAGACACCTGTTCAATCGCAGTTATGCGTACGTCCTTAGGTAGTAGCACATTCAATGCCATCAGCCAGCGATCACCTAAATCCAGAGGTGTATCAAAATGGATCACCTGACCTAGCGCATGAACGCCAGCATCAGTTCGTCCGCTTGCTACCGCGTGTGATGTCGAATCTTTATGCAATTTCACAAGCGCCTTATCAATCTCTGCTTGAACTGTCCGCATGCCTGGCTGGGATTGATAGCCAGCAAAATCCGTGCCATCATACGAAACAGTCGCTTTCATTCGTTTCAATCTATTCACTTCCTCACCCATAGCAATACACCTACCAATAGCACAAAAGCGATCAAGACAACAGTATCCCTCATTTGCCAAGACAGCTGTCGGAACCTTGTGCGACCTTCTCCGCCACGGTAGCCACGCACTTCCATTGCAATCGCCAAATCTTCCGCGCGCTTAAATGCACTAACAAATAGCGGGACAAGCAAAGGAATGACTGCCTGTATCCGTTCTTTGATGGAACCGGTACTTAAATCAGAACCTCTTGCTAGTTGTGCCTTTAATATTTTATCTGTTTCGTCCATTAAAGTTGGAATGAAACGTAGAGAAATGGACATCATGAGTGCTAATTCGTGTACGGGTAATTTCAGCTTTTTAAAAGGATTAAGTAGTGTTTCCAACCCATCCGTAATCGAGATCGGTGAAGTGGTTAGCGTCAATACTGTCGTAATCAACACAAGCACCAAAAATCGGATGGATATGAATATACCCATTCGCAATCCTTCTTCATAAACTTTAATAAACTTCCATTCAAATAGAAGGGGGCCTTCACGTGTAAAGAAAATATGTAATAGAAGTGTAAAAATAATCAAAAAGATGACCGGTTTTAATCCATTGATCAAAAAATAAGGTCTGATTCTGGCAAGCGCAATGACAAACGCTGTGAAACCAAGCAAAATGGCATAAGATACTACGTTGTTGGCCAAGAACACCGCTATTACAAACAGAAAGACAAAAAGTAATTTGGAACGGGGATCCATACGATGCACAATGGAAGTACCTGGAATAAAACGACCGATAATCATTTTTTCTAACATGGTCGCTCCTCTTTTCTCGCGACAGCTTTTGCTAATTCTTGTGCCAAAACGTCTTCCGTAAGTGCAATATGATCAAAACGTCGTCCACTCATCTTTTCTATCTCACGCTGAAAACGCACGGACCGTGGGACGCTGAGTCGATATGAATGAAGTTCCTCTTCTTGACTATATATTTCTTCAGGCGTTCCTTCCATCACGGCTGTTCCCTCATGCATCACCAGAATCCGATCACTGTAGCGTGCAGCGTCTTCCATACTATGGGTGACAAGGATAGTCGTTAGATTCTCTGTCTTATGCAAATGATGGAACAACTCCATGATCTCTTTACGTCCTTTAGGATCCAACCCCGCTGTTGGCTCGTCAAGTACCAAGACAGATGGTTTGAATGCGAGGATACCTGCAATCGCAACACGCCGCATTTGCCCTCCTGATAGCTCAAAAGGTGACTTCTGCAACACGTCTTCAGGAAGACCTAAAAGCTTCACTAGTTCATGTGCACGAGCCCTCGCTACCTCTTTCGGCACTCCAAAATTGATAGGGCCGAACATAATATCTTTTTCAACTGTTTCCTCAAATAACTGATGTTCAGGAAACTGAAACACAATTCCTACGTGCTGTCGAACTTCCTTCATCTGCTTACCTTTAGTCTGGGCAGTAATTACCGTGTCACCTATTTTGACAATACCCTCAGACGGCTTTAGCAATCCATTCAAATGAAGCAATAAGGTCGATTTCCCTGATCCTGTATGCCCAATGATGGAAGTATAAGAACCTGAAGGAATCGTAGCTGTCACGTCCTGCAGGGCACGTTTCTCAAACGGTGAATCTTTAGCGTATAAGTAGCCTACTTGCTGAAGTGATATGTCCACAATTCATTCACCAACTCTTCTTCTGTCATATGATTGCCGACCAGCTCTACGCCAGCTATTCTCAATAACTCAGAAACACGTAAAGCAAACGGCAGATCGAGCCCAACCTTTTCAAGTTCAGTACCTTGTTGAAAGATTTCTTGCGGTGAACCTACCATCAATACTTGTCCTTCATTCATTACCAATATACGATCTGCCAATAATACCTCTTCCAAGTCATGCGTAATAGATAACACAGTCAATCCGATTTCAGAGCGTAACCTCTTAACGATCTCGATTACTTCTTCACGTCCCTGGGGATCCAACATGGAAGTAGCTTCATCTAGTATAAGAAGTTCGGGATGCAAAGCTAATGCACCTGCAATCGCCACACGCTGCTTCTGCCCCCCCGAAAGATGATGTGGTTCATGGTTGATGTAATCTTTCATTTTCACCTGCTCCAGAGCCTCATGGACACGTTTTACCATCATGTCGTGTGGTACGCCATTGTTTTCGAGTGCAAATGCCACATCATCCTGCACAGTCGAACCGACAAACTGATTATCAGGGTTCTGAAAGACTATACCCATACGCGAACGAGTTTCCCAAAGATTCTCTTCAGATAGTCGTTTCGAAAAGAGATGTACTTCACCTGACGAAGGAAACATCAAGCCAATCAATAGCTTGGCTAACGTCGATTTACCAGAACCGTTATGTCCTACAACTGCCAGCCATTCTCCTTCGTACAAAGTGAAAGATACATCATGTAATGCTTTAGTTGACATACGCGAAGATTCCTCTTCTTCCATGTCGTAAGAAAAGTCAACATGGTGCATCGACGCTATTTCCTTCATCTGGACTCCCCCTCTTAGGTGTTGTTATGAATCAATATAGTTTTTATGTAATGAATTATTCTTATGTATAAAAAAAAAGCGCGTACCTCATCTAAGGAATGCGCCTTTGAAAACGAAAATGCCGGGTGCTCATGCCGACATCTCAGATGAGGTACGTAGAGCTAGACCAGTCGATTACTCGCGGATCATAACACTCAGCTTTTATGTCGTATAAATCTCGTACTTGTAATAAAAGGGTGTGCTGTGCGTGACAGACACACCCTCGAAGTGTTGGAATTACACCAGTTCGATAATAACTACTGGTGCGCCATCGCCACGGCGAGGTCCCATTTTCATTATACGTGTATAACCGCCTTGGCGATCTGCATAACGTGGTGCTACTGTATCAAAAAGCTTTTGAAGTGCAAACACTGTTGCTTCTTCGCCTTCTGCGTTTTCAACAGCTACCTTTTCACGACGAATATATTCAGCCGCTTGACGACGCGCGTGAAGATCTCCACGTTTTCCAAGAGTGATCATCTTTTCAACTACTTTACGTAATTCTTTCGCACGTGTTTCAGTTGTTTGGATGCGCTCATGAATAATAAGATCTGTCGTTAAGTCGCGAAGCATTGCTTTACGTTGTGAACTTGTGCGTCCAAGTTTTCTGTATCCCATTTGAAGTTACCCTCCTTCAATATATGTCAGTTATTCTTCAGAGCGTAACTCAAGGTTTAGCTCATCCAATTTAGCCTTCACTTCTTCAAGTGATTTACGGCCTAAGTTACGCACTTTCATCATTTCGTCTTCGGACTTGTTAGCAAGTTCTAAAACTGTATTGATGCCTGCACGCTTCAAGCAGTTATAAGATCGGACAGAAAGATCAAGTTCTTCAATCGTCATTTCCAGAACCTTTTCTTTTTGGTCTTCTTCTTTTTCTACCATGATTTCTGCAGTTTGTGCTTCGTCAGTCATACCAACGAATATATTTAAATGCTCTGTTAGAATTTTAGCTCCAAGTGATACTGCCTCTTTAGGACCTATGCTTCCATCTGTCCATACATCGAGTGTCAACTTATCAAAGTTGGTACTTTGTCCGACGCGAGTGTTTTCAACTTGGAAGTTAACGCGTGATACAGGAGTGTAAATCGAGTCAATTGGAATCACACCAATCGCTAGATCCTCACGTTTGTTTTGATCGGAAGGAACATATCCGCGTCCACGTACAGCATACATACGCATACGTAAATGTCCATTTTTACCGAGAGTAGCAATCGGGAGATCTGGATTTAATACTTCGACATCACTATCATGTGTGATGTCTGCAGCCGTCACGACGCCTTCACCTTTCACATCGATCTCAATAACTTTCTCATCATCTGAGTAAATTTTGAGTGCTAGTTTCTTCACATTCAAAATAACTGTAGATACGTCTTCGACGACACCTTCAATTGTAGCGAATTCATGAAGTACACCATCGATTTGAATAGATGTCACAGCAGCTCCTGGTAATGAAGACAAGAGAATGCGGCGCAAGGAATTCCCTAGGGTATTTCCATATCCACGCTCTAAAGGTTCGATAATAAACTTACCGAACTGTGAATCTTCACCGATCGTTACTGTTTCAATCTTTGGTTTCTCAATCTCGATCATTTATTTACCCTCCTAAAAACGTCTCTATATTGGTTTAACCTTATTGAATTCACTGATAATAGATAGTCTATTTCAACAGTATTAACAAAAAATGTCTTTCTTAATCCAATAGATTCAAACCGATTATACGCGACGACGTTTTGGCGGGCGACAACCATTGTGCGGAACCGGAGTTACGTCTCTGATTGCAGTAACTTCAAGACCTGCAGCCTGTAGTGAACGGATAGCCGCTTCACGACCAGCACCTGGCCCTTTAACTGTTACTTCCAATGATTTCAAACCATGTTCCATTGCTGTTTTTGCTGCAGTTTCAGCAGCCATTTGTGCAGCAAACGGAGTAGATTTACGGGAACCTCTAAAGCCAAGTGCACCAGCGCTAGACCATGAAAGTGCATTACCGTGGCTATCCGTGATAGTTACGATAGTGTTATTGAACGTTGAACGGATATGTGCAATACCAGTCTCAATATTCTTTTTTACACGACGTTTACGAGTTTGTTGTTTACGTGCCATGTTGGAAAGAACCCTCCTTTACCTATTATTTTTTCTTGTTAGCCATTGTGCGTTTAGGACCCTTACGCGTACGTGCATTGTTTTTCGTGTTTTGTCCACGAACAGGCAATCCACGACGGTGACGGATTCCACGGTTACTACCGATTTCCATCAAACGCTTGATATTTAGAGAAGTTTCACGACGAAGATCTCCTTCTACTTTCAAGCCGTCAATTTGTTCACGAATCTTATCCAGCTCAGCGTCAGTTAAATCACGAACGCGAGTCTCTTGTGAAACGTCAGCTGCAGTTAAAATTGATTGTGCAGTTGTTTTACCAATACCGAATATATATGTCAATGAAATGACAACGCGCTTATCGCGCGGAACGTCTACACCAGCAATACGTGCCATATAAGTTGTGCACCTCCTTGTGTTTTAGCCTTGTCTTTGTTTGTGCTTTGGATTTTCACAGATTACCATTACTCGGCCGCGTCTACGAATAACTTTACATTTTTCGCAGATCGGTTTTACAGATGGTCTTACTTTCATCCTACCCAACCTCCTTCAATATTTCGGGAGTGCAAAAGTTTATTTGAAACGGTATGTGATACGACCACGTGTTAAATCGTAAGGTGAAAGTTCCAATGTCACCTTGTCGCCTGGCAGAATACGAATAAAGTGCATACGAATTTTACCTGACACGTGTGCAAGCACAGTATGTCCGTTTTCTAACTCCACTTTAAACATCGCATTCGGCAACGTTTCAAGAACAGTTCCTTCTACCTCAATTACGTCGTCCTTCGCCATCAATCCTGTCTCCCTTCTATATCCAATAAAGGCTTTCACCATCGAGCGGCATCAGTTGCCTTCAAAAGGCTTCCTTCAACATATGTCCAGTTAGCATGAGTGATGTTCGAAAGACGTCTGCCACATTTCGCTGTTTCGCATAAATTGCGAATGAGATCCTTTATTGCCCTCGTTGCAGTGCCAAATATATATTATACTGCCATTGACAATAGAATGCATGTCGGAACTACCAAGGAATTAATGATAAACTCTCATTTATCTTATAACAGGAACTTAAAGCTTTTGCAGATCGTTTTCATCCATTACTTTCCGAACCATGATGAAAATGTGCCCGAAAAGGATTGATTACTTATTACGTTGTTGCAAAATTGCATCCAAGTCCTTGAATACAAGATTAATGTCCTGTTGGCCATTAATTTTAGTCAGTACACCTTTTTCGCCATAAAAGTCGAGTAAAGGAGCTGTCTGATTCATATTTACTTCCAGACGATTCATGACAGTATCCGGATTGTCATCTGCACGCTGGTAAAGTTCGCCGCCATCTTTATCACACACATCTTCTACCTTTGGTGGGTTGAAGATCAAGTGATACGATGTGCCACACACTTTACAAATCCGACGACCAGATAATCTTGCGACTAATTCTTCCGTATCGACTTCGATATCCAATACGTACTCAATGCTTTTTCCTAGGTCCTTAAGTAAAGCATCTAGTGCTTCAGCTTGAGGTACTGTTCTAGGGAAACCATCTAGCAAGAATCCATTGTCACAATCCGTTTTGCTTAACCGCTCACGCACGATACCAATGGTAACTTCATCAGGAACTAATGCGCCTTGATCCATGAACGATTTTGCTTTAACTCCAAGTTCCGTGCCATCTTTGATGGCAGCACGGAACATATCGCCTGTAGAAATATGAGGGATTCCGTACTTCTCGACAATTTTGTCTGCTTGTGTACCTTTACCAGCACCAGGCAGACCCATTAATACGATATTCATACGTCCTTGCCCTCCATTTGTTTACAATAGGTCAGGCTATTGCTCTTTATTTCATAAAGCCTCTGTAATGTCTCTTCACTAATTGTGATTCTAATTGCTTCATTGATTCGAGGGCGACCCCTACTACGATGAGCAAGCTCGTTCCACCGATTTGAGCGGATTGAGGTAAATTCGCCAAGTTAATGAAGAAGATTGGCATAACCGCTACGACGGCCAAGAAAATTGAGCCGACGAACGTCAGTCTATACAGAGTACTTGTTAAGTACTTTTGAGTGTTTGCTCCTGGGCGTATTCCCGGAATATATGCACCTTGCTTTTTCAGATTGTCTGCCATATTTTCTGGATTCACTTGAATGAATGCGTAGAAATATGTAAACGCAATAATAAGTGTTACATACAAAATCATACCGATCGGATTCGTATAATCGAAGATCCGAATAATAGTTTTAGTTACACTGTTTTCACCGAAAAACGGAGCAATTTGTTGTGGCGTAATGAAGAATGCCACCGCAAAGATTACCGGGATAACTCCTGCAGCATTCAATTTCAAAGGTAAGTGTGTTTGTTGACTTGCAACAGACTGATTACGTCCTGAGACACGCTTCGCATATTGAATCGGAATTTTCCGCAATGCTTCTTGGAAGTAAATAACCCCGACTACAATAGCTACGATCACAATCAATAATAAGACCATCGTTGCAATTCGAATAAATAGTGCATCTCCAGCGTCTTGAATTTGCGTTACATACAACTGGTTAACAGCATTTGGAATGCCGGCAACAATCCCTGCAAAGATAATGATGGAAATACCATTCCCAACACCTTTTGCAGTAATTTGTTCACCAAGCCATAGTAGGAAAGCTGTACCGGCAGTCAATACAATTGCAATTGTGATATAAGTGGATATGCTGTTGTCTTGAATCAGTGTACCGCCAAATGTTTGGTTAAAACCAAATGACATGGCAAGTGCTTGAATAAAGGCAAGAACAATCGTGAAATATCTTGTGAATTGTGCAAGTTTTCGTCTTCCGACGTCCCCTTGTTTTGACCACTCAGTAAACTTCGGAACAACATCCATCTGCAAGAGTTGTACAATGATGGACGCCGTGATATACGGCATAATCCCCATTGCAAAGATCGAGAAGTTGGATAATGCTCCTCCACCGAATGTGTTCAAGAATCCGATAAACTGGTTATCTGATTGTTGTAAAGCAGTTGCATCAACGTTTGGAACCGGAACAAATGTCCCTAGTCTAAAAACGATGAGCACTAGGAGGGTGAAAATTATTTTAGACCGGATCTCCTTCACACGCATGAAATTAGAGATTGTCTGAAACATTATACCACCTCTGTTTGCCCGCCTGCTTTTTCAATTGCTTCTTTTGCAGAAGCGGAGAATTTGTTAGCACGTACTGTAATCTTCTTATCAAGTGTTCCGTTACCCAGAATCTTGATACCAGATTTAGCGTTGCTTACAACACCAGTTTCAATTAGCAATTCCGGCGTTACTTCCGTGCCTTCTTCGAAACGATTTAATGTATCGAGGTTAACGATGGCATAATCTTTACGATTGATGTTCGTGAACCCGCGCTTAGGAAGTCGTTGGAAAAGAGGAATTTGTCCACCTTCGAAACCAAGACGTACACCGCCGCCTGAACGAGCGTTTTGACCGTCATGACCTCTACCAGAAGTCTTACCTGTTCCAGATCCAATCCCACGACCAACACGTTTGCGGTTTTTACGAGATCCTTCAGCTGGTTTTAGCTCATGTAATTTCATCTTATCGGCACCTCCTTATTGTAAAATAGTACTTAAATTTCTTTAACGGTTACCAAGTGGCTAACTTTTGTAAGCATACCACGGATGGCATCGTTGTTTTGATGCTCAACTGTTTGATTTAACTTTCGAAGGCCTAGTGCTTCAATTGTTTTACGCTGTGTTGGCTTTGAACCAATAACACTTTTCGTAAGGGTGACTTCAAGTTTGTTCGTCATTGTATTTCCCCCCTTAACCTAACAGTTCTTCTACGGATTTACCACGCAATTTGGCAATGTCTTCTGCGCGTTTCAAATTCTGCAACCCTTCGATTGTTGCACGTACCATGTTGATCGGTGTGCTTGAACCAAGAGATTTAGAAAGAATATCCGTGATGCCTGCAAGTTCAAGTACCGCACGGACAGGTCCACCTGCGATAACACCAGTACCCGGAGCAGCTGGTTTGATGAGGATTTGTCCTGCACCAAAGCGTCCGATTACTTCATGTGGAGTTGTACCTTTGACCATTGGCACTACAATCAAGTTTTTCTTCGCATCTTCAATTGCTTTACGGATTGCATCTGGAACTTCTTGTGCTTTACCAGTACCAAAACCGACACGACCGTTTTTATCACCAACTACGACAAGTGCAGTGAAGCGGAAACGACGTCCACCTTTTACAACTTTCGCAACGCGGTTGATCGTTACTACGCGTTCTTCAAACTCACTTTTGTTCTGATCATTACGACGCATGAAATATGTCCCTCCCTCTTAATTAAAATTCCAGACCATTTTCGCGTGCAGCGTCAGCTAATGCTTTTACACGGCCATGGAAAAGATATCCGCCGCGGTCAAAAACAACCGCCTTAACGTCTTTTTCAACAGCTTTCTTTGCAATAAGCTCGCCAACTTTAGCTGCAGATTCAGTGTTGCCAGTAGAACCAGCCTCAACATCGTTATCTCTTGTAGAAGCGCTAACGATTGTTACACCATTCAAGTCATCAATCAATTGTGCATAGATGTGCTTGTTTGAACGGTAAACGTTTAGACGTGGACGCTCTGCAGTTCCGCTGATTTTCGTACGCACACGTGCGTGACGCTTTTTACGGACAGCGTTTTTATCTTGTTTCGTGATCATCGGAGTCACTCCTTCCAAATACCTCAGGCGGTATTATTTACCTGTTTTACCTTCTTTACGACGAACGATTTCGCCTTCATAACGGATACCTTTACCTTTATACGGCTCTGGTGGACGTACTTGACGGATGTTAGAAGCAAGAGCACCTACGTGTTCTTTGTTGTATCCGCGAACAATTATCTTCGTGTTCGCTGGAACTTCAACTTCTACACCTTCTTCTGGCGTGAATTCAACTGGGTGTGAGTAACCTACGTTCAATACAAGTTTTTTCCCTTGCATAGAAGCACGATATCCAACCCCAACCAATTCAAGTGTGCGTTCAAATCCTGTAGATACTCCCACTACCATGTTATTAAGTACAGAGCGTGTAGTACCGTGAATTGAACGGTGGGCTTTTGATTCAGAAGGACGAGTAAATGTAATTACGTTGCCTTCGTGATTGATCGTGATTTCTTTATCTAATTGTCTCGAAAGTTCACCTTTCGGACCTTTAACAGTAGCGAAGTTTTCCTCTGAAATTGTTACAGTAACGTTTTCAGGGACTTCGATCTGACGATTACCAATACGGGACATTCTATTGCACCTCCATTCAATTGTAGCTAATTACCAAACGTAAGCGACGACTTCTCCGCCGACTTGTTTAGCGCGGGCTTCTTTGTCTGTTAATACACCGTTTGATGTAGAAACAAGTGCAACACCTAAGCCGTTAAGTACTTTAGGAACTTCATTTGATTTAGCATATACACGAAGTCCTGGTTTAGAAATACGTTTCAAGCCATTGATAACGCGTTCGTTATCCTGACCGTATTTTAGGAAAATGCGGATAATGCCTTGTTTGTTATCTTCCACGTATTCCACATCACGGACGAAACCTTCTCGTTTTAAGATCTCAGCGATTTCTTTCTTTACGTTTGAAGCAGGTACCTCAAGCTTCTCGTGGCGAACCATGTTCGCATTACGGATGCGTGTAAGCATATCTGCAATCGGATCACTCATTGTCATTTGAATTAACCTCCTTCCCTAATTAGGGGTTTACCAGCTGGCTTTTTTGACGCCAGGAAGTTGTCCCTTGTATGCAAGTTCGCGGAAACAAATACGGCAAAGTTTAAATTTGCGATATACTGAATGTGGACGGCCACAACGTTCGCAGCGTGTATATTCTTGTACTTTATACTTTGGCGTACGTTTCTGTTTAGCGATCATAGATTTCTTAGCCACGTTTTCGCCTCCCTATTATTTTACTTTTGGAATGGCATGCCACACTGTGCAAGCAACTCACGTGCTTCTTCATCAGTGTTAGCTGTCGTCACGATGACGATATCCATCCCTCGTACTTTTGATACTTTATCGAAGTCAATTTCAGGGAAAATAAGTTGCTCTTTCACACCAAGAGTATAGTTACCGCGACCGTCGAACGCTTTTTTAGAAACGCCACGGAAGTCACGTACACGTGGTAATGAGATTGTAACTAATTTATCGAGGAACTCATACATGCGCTCACCGCGAAGCGTTACTTTAGCTCCGATCGGCATTCCTTCACGTAAACGGAATCCTGCGATAGATTTTTTCGCTTTAGTAATGACTGGTTTTTGACCTGAAATAGTTGCAAGATCCTCAACAGCTGCATCAAGTGCTTTTGTATTTTGGACAGCATCACCAACACCCATGTTGATAACGATTTTGTCTACTTTAGGAACTTGCATAACAGATGTATATTCAAACTTGCTCATTAGAGCAGGTGTGATTTCTTTAGAAAACTTCTCTTTCAAACGACTCATCAGTCGGACCTCCTTTCATGCAATACTTACTTATCCAATGATTCACCGGATTTTTTTGCAATACGTACTTTTTTACCGTCTTCCATTTTGTAACCTACACGAGTCGGCTCGCCTGTTTTAGGATCGATTACCATCACGTTGGAGACGTGTATTGTAGACTCTTGGCTTACAATTCCGCCTTGTGGGTTTTCTTGGTTCGGCTTTGTGTGTTTTTTGACGATATTAATACCTTCAACTAGCACACGGTCTTTTTTCGGATAAGCAGTTAGGATCACACCTGTTTTACCTTTATCTTTCCCAGAGATCACCATTACTTTGTCGCCTTTTTTAACGTGCATTTATCGCACCTCCTTGACTGGCTCTGTCATTAGAATTAAAGAACTTCTGGAGCAAGTGAAATGATTTTCATGAAGTTATTGTCGCGTAGTTCGCGAGCAACTGGTCCGAAAATACGTGTTCCACGTGGCCCTTTATCATCACGGATAATAACGCAAGCATTCTCATCGAATGTAATGTATGAACCGTCTTTACGACGAACTCCACTTTTCGTACGAACGATGACCGCTTTAACAACGTCACCCTTCTTAACAACGCCACCTGGTGTTGCCTTCTTAACCGTAACAACAACTACGTCACCGATGTTAGCTACTTTACGACCTGATCCGCCTAGTACTTTAATTGTAAGTACTTCGCGCGCGCCAGAGTTGTCAGCAACTTTCATTCTACTTTCCTGTTGAATCATCGAGGTTACCTCCTTCCGAAATCTGAGTTAAAAACCTATTAGATGATGATCGCTTTTTCAACGACTTCTAGAAGACGGAAACGCTTAGTTGCTGATAATGGACGTGTTTCCATAATACGAACAACATCGCCGATTTTCGCTTCGTTTAGCTCATCATGAACTTTAAGTTTCTTAGAATACTTTACACGCTTACCGTATAAAGAATGTTTTTTGTGTGTTTCTACCATTACCGTAACGGTTTTATCCATTTTATCGGAAACCACACGGCCTGTGTATACTTTGCGCTGATTACGCTCAGTCATGGCTGCAACCTCCTTCATCAGTTATTTGCACTGATTTCTCTTTGTCGTATTACAGTTTTCATGCGCGCAATCGATTTGCGTACTTCACGGATGCGTGCAGTGTTTTCTAATTGACCTGTCGCTAACTGGAAGCGAAGGTTGAAAAGCTCTTCTTTAAGTGATTTCACTTTTTGCTCGATCTCTGCAGTTGTTAAGTCACGAATTTCATTAGCTTTCATTAGACTCACCACCAATTTCTTGTCGTTTTACAAACTTGCTTGTTACAGGAAGTTTGTGCGATGCAAGTCTAAGTGCCTCACGAGCAACCTCTTCTGAAACACCTGCAATTTCGAACATTACTCTACCAGGTTTCACAACTGCAACCCAGCCTTCTACAGCACCTTTACCGGAACCCATCCGGACTTCAAGAGGCTTTTTAGTATATGGTTTGTGCGGGAAAATATTGATCCATACTTTACCGCCACGTTTCATGTAACGAGTCATAGCAATACGAGCAGATTCAATCTGACGGTTAGTGATCCAACTTGCTTCTAGAGCTTGAAGACCATACTCACCAAACTGAACTGTAGCGCCACCTTTTGTTTCACCACGCATTTTCCCACGGAATACACGACGATGTTTTACACGTTTAGGCATTAACATATTATTTGCCTCCTTCCCCAGAGTTCTTCTTAACTTTTACTGGAAGGACTTCACCACGATAAATCCATACCTTTACGCCAAGCTTACCATAAGTAGTATCAGCTTCAGCATGTGCATAATCTATATCTGCACGTAATGTATGAAGAGGGACAGTTCCTTCACTGTAGTGTTCCGCACGAGCGATATCCGCTCCGCCGAGACGTCCAGATACTTGTGTTTTAATTCCTTTTGCACCAGAACGAATCGTACGTTGAATCGCTTGTTTCTGAGCACGACGGAATGATACACGACTTTCCAATTGACGAGCGATTGATTCTGCAACTAATCTTGCATCCAAATCAGCACGTTTGATTTCTACGATGTTGATGTGTACACGCTTGCCTGTAATTTCGTTAAGTTGCTTACGAAGTGTTTCTACTTCGGAACCACCTTTACCGATAACCATACCTGGCTTTGCAGTGTGGATTGTAATATTAACACGCTTAGCAGCACGCTCAATTTCAACTTTTGAAACTGATGCTTCTACAAGACGTTTTTCGATGTATTCACGGATCTTTAAGTCTTCATGTAGTAAGGACGCATAATCTTTTTCCGCGTACCATTTTGAGTCCCAGTCACGGATGACGCCTACACGTAGTCCATTAGGATGTACTTTTTGGCCCACTAATTACCCCTCCTTCTTTTCAGATACCACTAATGTGATGTGGCTTGTACGTTTGTTAATCGCACTTGCACGACCTTGTGCACGTGGACGGAAACGTTTCATTGTTGGTCCTTCATCTACGAATACTTCACTGACGATTAAGTTCTCAGTATCCATTTCGTAGTTATGTTCAGCGTTTGCAATTGCTGATTTCAATAATTTTTCCACGACTGGAGATGCCGCTTTAGGCGTAAGTCGTAGAATAGCCATAGCTTCACCTATATTCTTGCCGCGGATAAGATCAACGACCAAACGAACTTTGCGAGAAGCAATACGGACTGTGCGTACAGATGCTTTAGCTTGTTGCATCAGGATAACCTCCTCTCAAATTAGCGTTTTGTTTTCTTATCGTCGGCACCATGGCCTCGGTATGTGCGTGTAGGTACGAATTCACCTAGTTTGTGACCTACCATATCTTCTGTTACATAAACAGGAACATGTTTACGTCCATCATATACTGCAATCGTCAATCCGATGAAAGTCGGGAAGATTGTTGAACGGCGTGACCATGTTTTAATAACTTGTTTCTTTTCTGCGTCTTTTTGTGCGTCAACCTTTTTTAGTAAATGGTCATCTGCAAAAGGTCCTTTTTTCAAGCTGCGGCCCATTCTGGAACCTCCTTCCGAGTATGTACTACGGTCCATCTACTGAACCGCAGTGCAATAACATTATTTTTTACGACGGCGAACGATAAGTTTATCTGATTTATTGTTCTTCGTACGTGTCTTGAATCCAAGAGTTGGTTTACCCCATGGAGTAACAGGACTCGGACGACCGATTGGTGTACGGCCTTCACCACCACCGTGTGGGTGATCGTTAGGGTTCATTACAGATCCACGAACAGTTGGACGTTTGCCTAACCAACGTGAACGACCTGCTTTACCAATATTGATCAATTCGTGTTGCTCGTTACCAACTTGACCGATTGTAGCACGGCAAGTAGCAAGGATCATACGAACTTCTCCTGATTGCAGACGAATGATGACGTATTTGCCTTCGCGTCCTAGTAGTTGAGCTGAAGTTCCTGCAGAACGAACTAATTGTCCGCCTTTACCTGGCTTCATTTCAATGTTGTGAATTGTGGAACCCATAGGGATGTTCTCTAGTGGTAGAGCATTTCCTACGCGGATATCCGCTTCAGGTCCTGAAATGATTGTGGAACCTACTGTCAATCCTTTAGGAGCAAGGATATATCTCTTTTCACCATCTGCATAATTGATTAATGCGATGTTTGCTGAACGGTTTGGATCGTATTCGATCGTAGCAACGCGTCCTGGAATGCCATCTTTCCGACGTTGGAAATCGATGACACGGTATTGGCGCTTATGTCCTCCACCTTGGTGACGAACTGTCATTCTACCTTGGTTGTTACGTCCGCCTTTACGCTTGACTGGTTCAAGCAATGATTTTTCTGGTTTGCTAGCAGTAATCTCAGCAAAGTCAGAAGAAGTCATGTTACGACGTCCGTTGGAGGTAGCTTTGTACTTCTTAATCGCCATTTTGTGTTCCCTCCTTCATTTATTATGAGTTAATTACATTTCAAAAAGTTCGATATCTTTGGAATCAGTAGTCAGTGTAACAATTGCCTTACGACGCTTGTTTGTATAACCAGCATGTTTCCCCATACGCTTGAACTTACCTTTGTAGTTCATAACGTTAACTTTTTCAACTTTAACACCGAAGATTTCTTCAATAGCTTGTTTCACGTGAGTTTTGCTCGCGCGTGTATCAACTTCGAATGTATATTTTCTTAAGTCTTCCATTTGTTCAGAAGAACGCTCGGTAATGACCGGACGTTTCAGAATATCACGTGCTTCCATTAACCAAGCACCTCCTCGACTTTTTCTATTGCTGCTTTTGTCATTACAAGCTGGTCATGTCCGACTAGGTCTAGAACATTGATACCGTTCGCTGAAACGACGCTGATCCCTGGAATGTTGCGAGCAGACAATGCTACTGATTCTTCTAGGTCAGCTGTAACAAATAATGCTTTCTTCGTGATTGAAAGATCTTCAAGCACTTTTACAAAGCCTTTTGTTTTTGGTGCATCAAATGCTAAGTTATCTAGAACGATTAGCTCTTCAGCCGCTACTTTAGTAGATAGAGCAGATAGAAGTGCTAAACGACGAACTTTCTTAGGCATTTTATAGCTGTAACTACGTGGTGAAGGACCGAATACGATACCGCCTCCACGCCATTGTGGTGATCTGATTGAACCCTGACGAGCACGACCTGTGCCTTTTTGACGCCATGGTTTACGACCGCCGCCTGCTACTTCCGCGCGAGTTTTAACCTTGTGGTTACCTTGGCGTAAAGAAGCTTGTTGTTGAACAATTGCTTCGAATAATACTGCTTCATTCGGCTCGATTCCAAAAATCGCATCGTTTAGTTCGATGTCGCCGACAGCAGAACCTGTTTGACTTACTACAGATACTTTAGGCATTCCTGTTTCCTCCTTTCTGTTTTACTCAGTTTCCTTTGATAGCACTTTTCACTTGTACAAGTGATTTACGAGCTCCAGGAACGTTACCTTTTACTAATAACAAGTTGCGCTCAGCGTCAACTCGAACGATTTCAACGTTTTGGATCGTTACTGTTTTGCCACCAGTACGTCCAGGTAGTTTTTTTCCTTTAAATACGCGTTGTGCATCAACTGCTCCAAGTGATCCTGGTGCGCGATGGAAACGTGATCCGTGAGTCATCGGTCCACGTGAGTAACCGTGGCGCTTAATAACACCTTGGAATCCTTTACCTTTTGAAACTCCTGTAATGTCAACTACATCGCCTTCTGCGAATGTATCGACTTTGACTTCCTGACCAACTTCGTATGCACTAACGTCAGCTCCGCGAACTTCGCGAATGAAGCGCTTAGGTGCAGTGTTAGCTTTTGCAACATGGCCTTGTTCAGGCTTGTTTGAAAGCTTTTCACGTTTATCATCAAATCCTAGTTGGATTGACTCGTAGCCGTCTGTTTCTATTGTCTTCTTTTGAAGAACAACGTTTGGAGCAGCTTCAATCACTGTTACTGGGATTAGATCGCCGTTTTCAGCAAATACTTGCGTCATTCCGACTTTTCTTCCTAAGATTCCTTTGGTCATTAGTCACACCTCCTGTAATATTGTTTGTTTTTATGTTTTATAGTTTAATTTCGATGTCGACGCCTGACGGTAAATCAAGCTTCATAAGTGCATCCACCGTTTGTGGCGTTGGATTCACGATGTCGATTAAACGTTTGTGCGTACGCATTTCAAATTGCTCACGTGAATCTTTATATACGTGAACAGCACGCAATACCGTGTAAACTGATCTTTCAGTTGGCAACGGAATTGGACCTGAAACACTAGCTCCAGAACGTTTAGCCGTCTCAACAATCTTTTCAGCTGACTGATCGATCATTCTGTGATCATAAGCTTTCAATCTAATACGAATCTTTTGTTTTGCCATTATTTTCCCTCCCTTTCGCCTATTTTCTAGACAATTCTCCACGAAAATTTTCCTTACACGCGCCATGGCAAAGCGGCCGGGTGTATCGGTAACCTCTCGCTTCATCGCAGTCAAAGACCAACATTCAACATTATACATAATATAAAAGGATTGCGCAACCCTTTTGAAGAAATTAATTTAACTTTTAATCCGTTTACTATACTATCAGCTTTCCTCATGATTTGCACGTGATTTGAAGTGCGCTGCTAGACTTTACTTCCGCATTATCTTAAGGGCGTTTCAAAACACTATTTTTGATATATGCCGCTAACCTTTCATGTAGACGAAAACAAAAAAATCCCGCCTTAATGGCGGGATCCAAACAAATTATTTTGTAATTGTTGCTACAACGCCAGCTCCAACTGTACGTCCACCTTCACGGATTGAGAATTTAGTACCTTCTTCAATCGCGATAGGAGAAATAAGTTCAACTGTCATTTCAACGTTATCTCCAGGCATAACCATTTCTACGCCTTCAGGAAGTTGAATGATACCAGTTACGTCAGTTGTACGGAAGTAGAACTGAGGACGGTAGTTTGAGAAGAATGGAGTGTGACGTCCACCCTCTTCTTTAGATAGAACATAAACTTCAGATTTGAACTGAGTGTGTGGAGTGATTGTGCCTGGCTTAGCAAGAACTTGTCCACGTTCGATATCTTCACGTGATACACCACGAAGAAGAGCACCGATGTTGTCGCCTGCTTCTGCATAGTCCAGAAGTTTACGGAACATCTCTACACCAGTTACAGTAGTAGCTTTTGGTTCTTCAGCAAGACCGATGATGTCAACAACATCTCCGACTTTAACTACTCCACGCTCAACACGGCCAGTTGCTACAGTTCCGCGACCTGTGATTGAGAATACGTCCTCAACAGGCATCATGAATGGCTTGTCAGTGTCACGAGTTGGTGTTGGAATATAGTCATCTACTGCTTGCATAAGTTCAAGAATTTTTTCTTCCCACTCTGGCTCTCCTTCAAGAGCTTTAAGAGCTGATCCTTTGATTACAGGAATATCATCGCCAGGGAAGTCGTAATCAGAAAGAAGTTCACGGATTTCCATTTCTACTAATTCAAGTAGTTCCTCGTCATCTACCATGTCACATTTGTTCATGAAGACAACTAGGTAAGGAACACCTACTTGACGTGAAAGAAGAATGTGCTCACGAGTTTGTGGCATTGGGCCATCAGCAGCAGAAACTACTAGGATTCCGCCGTCCATTTGTGCAGCACCAGTGATCATGTTTTTAACGTAGTCAGCGTGACCTGGGCAGTCAACGTGTGCATAGTGACGCTTGTCAGTTTCGTACTCAACGTGTGAAGTACTGATTGTAATTCCACGCTCTTTTTCTTCAGGTGCGTTATCAACGTCAGCGTATGACTTTGCTTCTCCACCTTGTGCTTTAGAAAGAACTGTTGCAATTGCAGCAGTCAAAGTTGTTTTACCATGGTCAACGTGACCAATTGTTCCTACGTTCGCGTGCTCCTTGGAGCGGTCAAATTTTTCTTTACCCATTTTAGAGATCCTCCCTTTATTTAAAAAAATAGTTTTTTAATATGGAAGCCGAAAGTATTCCATCGACTATCCACATCTTACAAGTATTGATTAAAAGAAACAAGGATGAACTGTATTATTCACCTTTGTTTTTCTTGATTACTTCTTCAGCGATAGACTTTGGAAGTTCTTCATAGTGATCGAACACCATTGAGAATACTCCGCGTCCTTGCGTGTTTGAACGTAGAGAAGTTGCATAACCGAACATTTCAGCAAGTGGAACCATTGCACGAACTACTTGTGCGTTACCACGAGCTTCCATACCTTCTACACGGCCACGGCGTGATGTAATATCACCCATAATGTCGCCCATGTATTCTTCCGGAATAATAACTTCTACCTTCATTGTTGGTTCAAGAATTACAGGACTACATTTTGATGCAGCATTTTTCAAAGCCATTGATGCAGCAATCTTAAATGCCATCTCGTTGGAGTCAACGTCATGGTAAGATCCGTCATATAGACGTGCTTTGACATCAATTAAAGGATATCCAGCTAAAATACCGTTATCCAGTGAATCACGAATTCCTGCTTCAACTGCTGGGATGTATTCACGAGGAACAGAACCACCAACAATATTATTAACGAACTCGAATCCTTTTCCTTCTTCGTTTGGACCGAATTCAATCCATACGTGACCGAACTGTCCACGTCCACCTGATTGACGAACGAATTTACCTTCGACTTCAGCTGACTGACGGAATGTTTCGCGGTAAGAAACTTGTGGCGCGCCCACGTTTGCTTCCACTTTAAATTCACGACGTAAACGGTCGACGATAATATCCAAGTGAAGTTCACCCATACCCGCGATGATTACTTCTCCTGTTTCTTGATCTGTGTGTGCACGGAATGTTGGATCTTCTTCTTGCAACTTAGCAAGAGCTTGGCCCATTTTATCCTGGTCCGCTTTTGTTTTCGGTTCAATCGCTACAGAGATAACTGGCTCTGGGAATACCATTGATTCAAGAATGATCAATGCTTTCTCATCACATAGTGTGTCTCCAGTAGTTGTGTCTTTCAAACCGACAGCAGCAGCAATTTCACCCGCGTGTACTTCAGAAATTTCTTCACGGCTGTTTGCGTGCATTTGTAGAATACGTCCTACGCGCTCGCGCTTGCCTTTTGTAGAGTTTGCTACGTAAGAACCAGCTTGAAGAATACCAGAGTAAATACGGAAGAATGTAAGTTTACCTACATAAGGATCTGTCATAACTTTAAACGCCAATGCTGAGAATGGTGCTTCATCAGATGATTCACGCACTTCGTCTTCTTCAGTCTCAGGGTTGAAGCCCATCATTGGAGGCACATCAAGTGGTGATGGAAGGTAGTCTACTACCGCATCTAGTACTAGTTGTACACCTTTGTTTTTGAAAGCAGTTCCACAAACTACAGGATAGAATTCAACTGCCAACGTAGCTTTACGAATAGCTGTCGTAAGTTCTTCTATAGTAAGTTCTTCACCGCCAAGATACTTTTCCATAAGATCTTCATCGAAATCTACAACAGCTTCAATTAGGCTCTCACGGTATTTTTTAGCTAGTTCAAGATGTTCAGCAGGAATTTCTTCCACTGTCGTATCTGTTCCTAGATCATTGGGATACATAGTTGCCTTCATTTCGATTAAGTCGATAATTCCTGAGAAGTTATCTTCCGCACCAATTGGCAATTGAATAGGGTGTGCATTCGCTTGCAGGCGGTCACGTAGTGTTCCTACTGAATATAGGAAGTCAGCACCCGTCTTATCCATTTTGTTTACGAATACGAGACGTGGTACTTTGTAGTTTGTCGCTTGACGCCAAACTGTCTCTGTTTGTGGTTCAACACCTGATTGTGCATCAAGTACCGCTACAGCACCATCCAATACGCGAAGTGAACGTTCAACTTCAACTGTGAAGTCTACGTGCCCCGGTGTATCGATGATGTTTACGCGGTGACCTTTCCATGCTGCAGTTGTTGCAGCTGAAGTAATCGTGATTCCACGTTCTTGCTCTTGCTCCATCCAGTCCATTTGTGATGCACCTTCGTGCGTTTCACCAATCTTGTGGATTTTACCTGTGTAAAAAAGGATCCGCTCAGTTGTCGTTGTCTTACCAGCGTCAATGTGAGCCATGATACCAATGTTACGAGTATTCTCTAGTGAGAACTCTCTAGCCATTTTGTAATCTCCTTCCGTTTCGGATTACTGCTGTTGTTTATCCGACCTTACCAGCGATAGTGAGCGAATGCTCTGTTGGCTTCAGCCATTTTATGCATTTCTTCACGGCGTTTAACAGAAGCACCTGTGTTATTTGATGCATCAAGAATTTCATTCGCTAGACGTTCTTCCATTGTTTTTTCTCCACGTGTACGTGAATAGTTCACAAGGTAACGAAGGCCTAGAGTCGAACGGCGTTCAGGGCGTACTTCAACCGGCACTTGATAGTTAGCTCCACCTACGCGGCGAGCACGCACTTCAAGAACTGGCATTACATTATTTAAAGCTGCTTCGAATACTTCGATTGGTTCTTGTCCAGAACGTTCTTTAATAATTTCGAACGCTCCATAAAGAATCTTTTGAGAAGTACCTTTTTTACCGTCTACCATCATTTTGTTGATAAGGCGGCTTACAAGCTTGGAATTATAAATCGGATCAGGTAGTACATCACGTTTTGTTACTGGACCTTTACGAGGCATAATTAGTTCCTCCTTTCAATATTGTTAGTTTTGTATTACTTCTTAACTTTGGGCTTTTTAGCTCCATACATTGAACGGCTTTGCATACGGCCAGTAACACCAGCTGTATCAAGTGCCCCACGTACGATATGGTAACGAACACCCGGTAAGTCTTTTACGCGTCCTCCGCGGATTAGTACCACACTGTGTTCTTGCAAGTTGTGGCCTTCACCTGGAATATATGCGTTTACTTCCAATGTATTAGTTAAACGAACACGAGCATACTTACGTAGCGCCGAGTTCGGCTTCTTAGGAGTCATAGTACCAACACGTGTACAAACACCTCTTTTTTGTGGTGAGTTCACGTTTGTCATAGACTTTTTAAAGCTGTTATAGCTTTTTCCTAGAGCCGGAGACTTAGAATTTTCCGTTTTCGATTTACGAGGTTTACGGACTAATTGATTAATTGTAGGCATCAGGTTGTTCCTCCTTCCAAGTTTTTTATAATACCACACACCCAGGTGGTTCATTTTTAAGTAAAAACAAAGTTTTTGTGCGTGCACACACAAAAACGGGTGACAGTAACACCAGAGATCTCAGCTTACTGTTATTTTATAATGATGATTGCTTATCGCCTTGTACTTATTCGAAAGAGTTTTTTCTTCCTGAAAAGTTAACGGTCAACAACTATCAACCTTTTGTATATTATCATCTCTACAATAACTTGTCAACGAATTTAAGAAAATAAACGGGAGCGATGTCCCGTTTATTTTTATTCAGCTGGAATAGTCTCTTCTACTTGATCGTGTTGCATTTTTATTTGGCGGTATCTCTGCATTCCAGTACCTGCAGGGACCAATTTCCCGATAATAACGTTTTCTTTCAGACCTAGCAACTCATCTGTTTTACCTTTAATAGCTGCATCTGTAAGAACTCTTGTCGTTTCCTGGAATGATGCGGCTGACAAGAATGATTCTGTTTCAAGTGAAGCTTTCGTAATTCCGAGAATTACCGGACGTGAGGTAGCTGGAACTTTACCTGCTAACAACACCTTTTCGTTCGCTTCAGAGAATTGGTGAATGTCCAATAATGAACCCGGAAGAAGATCAGTATCTCCTGCTTCAATTACTCGAACTTTTCGAAGCATTTGACGTACCATTACTTCAACGTGCTTATCACCAATCTCTACCCCTTGCATACGGTAGACTTTTTGAACTTCTTTCAAGAGATACTCTTGTACAGTTGAAACGTCTTTTACAACGATCAATTGTTTAGGGTCAATAGAACCTTCAGTAATAGTTTGCCCACGCTCAACCACATCGCCTACTTCTACCTTCAAGCGCGCATTGTACAACGTAGGATATTTACGTGTTTCCACTTCACCTTCAATAGTAATTTCTTTCAAGCCTTCACGGATTTCATCAATTTCAATAACAGTACCTGCAATTTCAGAAATAACCGCTACACCTTTCGGATTACGAGATTCAAAAATTTCCTGAATACGTGGAAGACCTTGCGTAATATCATCTCCGGCAACTCCACCTGTGTGGAATGTACGCATCGTTAACTGTGTTCCTGGCTCTCCGATAGATTGCGCTGCAATGATTCCCACAGCTTCCCCTACTTCTACCGTTTCTCCAGTGGCTAAGTTGATACCGTAACATTTTTTACATACGCCGTGCTTCGTATTACATGTAAATGCAGAACGAATCGTCACTTCTTCGATACCAGCTTGAATTACTATGTTCGCTATGTCCGCAGTAATCAACCCGTTTTTCGCAAGAATGACTTCACCCGTTTCCGGATGTTTGATAGTCTTCTTCGTGTGACGACCTTCAATACGCTCAAACAATGTTTCGATCATTTCATTTCCTTCGGTTAATGCAGTAATTGCAAGACCACGGTCTGTTCCGCAATCTTCTTCACGAACGATAACATCTTGCGCTACGTCTACGAGACGACGAGTCAAGTAACCTGAATCGGCAGTCTTCAGTGCTGTATCGGCAAGACCTTTACGTGCACCGTGTGTAGAGATAAAGTATTCGAGTACTGTCAGACCTTCACGGAAGGAAGATTTGATCGGAAGTTCGATAATCCGTCCAGCCGGGTTGGCCATTAGTCCACGCATACCAGCAAGTTGTGTAAAGTTTGATGCGTTACCACGGGCTCCGGAGTCACTCATCATGAAGATCGGGTTTTCAATATCCAATGAATCCATTAGCTTATTCTGAATGATATCCTTCGCATGGCTCCAATAAGAGATGACACGATCATAACGCTCTTCCTCGGTAATTAAACCACGTCGGAACTGCTGCGTGACTTTATCAACTTTTTCTTGTGCTTCATGAAGAATTTCTGCTTTATTCGGCAAGACCACGATATCGGAAATACCGATTGTAATTCCAGCACGAGTAGAATATTTAAATCCTAGGTTTTTCATTCTATCCAACATTCTAGAAGTTTCTGTAATGTGGAAGCGACGGAAGATTTCCGCGATAATTTCCCCAAGGATTGCTTTTTTGAACGGCGTGATTAGTTCTGCTTCTTGCAGGTGTTCCTTAACATTTACTGTTCCGTCGATGAAGTACTTGTCAGGTGTTTCTACCTGTAAGTTATGATTCGTCGGTTCGTTGATGTACGGGAACGTTTCCGGTAAAATCTCATTGAAAATGATTTTACCTACAGTCGTTAACAATAGCTGACTATTTTGTTTATCCGTAAACGTTGGGTTGTTAATACTGCCAGCCTGTACCGCGATGCGGGAATGTAAGTGAACATGTCCTGTTTGATAGGCGATTAACGCTTCATTCGGATCACTAAACACAGAACCTTCTCCAGCCGCATTTTTTCGCTCGACTGTTAAGTAATAGTTTCCAAGAACCATATCCTGTGAAGGAGTTACAACTGGTTTTCCGTCTTTCGGGTTCAAAATGTTTTGAGCAGCTAGCATCAATAGACGTGCTTCAGCTTGAGCTTCAGCGGATAGTGGTACGTGAACAGCCATTTGGTCACCATCGAAGTCAGCGTTGTAAGCTGTACATACGAGCGGGTGTAACGTAATCGCACGCCCCTCGACCAGTATCGGTTCGAACGCCTGTATCCCCAGACGGTGAAGTGTCGGTGCTCGGTTAAGAAGCACTGGATGTTCTTTGATGACGTCTTCCAATACATCCCATACTTCGGAATGAAGACGTTCAATCTTACGTTTAGCACTTTTGATGTTATGCGCCAAGTTACGTTCCACTAATTCTTTCATAACGAACGGCTTAAATAGCTCGATCGCCATTTCCTTAGGCAGACCGCATTGGTACATTTTTAAGTTAGGACCTACTACGATAACCGAACGACCAGAATAGTCTACACGTTTACCAAGTAAGTTCTGGCGGAAACGCCCTTGCTTACCTTTTAGCATATGAGAAAGTGATTTCAATGGACGGTTTCCTGGACCTGTTACAGGTCTTCCACGACGACCATTATCTACAAGTGCATCTACCGCTTCTTGAAGCATACGCTTCTCGTTCTGGACGATAATGCCGGGTGCTCCTAAATCCAATAGACGCTTTAGACGGTTATTCCGGTTAATAACTCTACGATAAAGATCATTCAAGTCAGATGTTGCAAAACGCCCTCCGTCTAGCTGTACCATAGGACGCAATTCAGGGGGGATAACTGGAAGTACTTCGAGTACCATCCATTCCGGACGGTTTCCAGAGTTACGGAAAGATTCCACGACTTCTAGACGTCGGATTGCGCGTGTACGACGCTGACCTTGTACTGTTTTCAACTCTTCTTTCAACGAATCTGTTTCCTTATCCAAGTCGATTGCACGTAGTAGTTGCTCGATTGCTTCCGCTCCCATTGCAGCTTGGAATTTGGAACCATACTTTTCACGGTACAAGCGATACTCTTTCTCAGAAAGCAATTGCTTGCGTTCAAGTGGCGTATCTGCCGGTTCTACAACTACGTAAGATGCAAAGTAGATAATCTCTTCCAATGCGCGTGGTGTCATGTCCAAAATCAAGCCCATACGGCTCGGAATTCCTTTGAAGTACCAAATATGTGTGACAGGTGCCGCAAGCTCAATATGTCCCATTCGTTCGCGACGGACTTTTTGACGCGTTACCTCTACGCCACAACGATCACAAACAACGCCCTTATAACGGACTCGCTTATATTTACCACAGTGACATTCCCAATCTTTCGTCGGACCGAAGATTCTCTCACAGAATAATCCGTCTTTCTCAGGCTTTAATGTACGGTAATTGATCGTTTCAGGTTTTTTTACTTCTCCATACGACCAAGAACGAATCTTGTCAGGTGAAGCAAGGCCAATTTTCATATACTCAAAATTATTAACATCTATCAAGGAGCCAACCTCCCTTTAGTCTAATCGCCATAACGGCTTATCAGTCAACTTAACTTGTAGTAGTACATTCATGTAAGACATTCTTCTTACTGAATAAAATAGAAGAGGGTGCTCGAAGCCCTCTTCTATTCATTTTTGTTTGTTTTATTTACATTTCAGATCAGCACTATCTGCTTTAGGCGATCGGTTGATCTTCTTTAATCAAGTTCAATGCGTCAGTTGGTTGCAAGTCTTCTTCGTCGTCTAAATCACGTAACTCAATTTCTTCGAAGTCTTCCGTCAACATCTTCACATCTAACCCTAAACTTTGAAGTTCTTTGATTAGTACTTTAAATGATTCCGGTACACCTGGTTGAGGTACGCTATCACCTTTGACAATCGCTTCGTATGTCTTCACACGTCCTACGACATCATCGGATTTGACTGTTAAAATTTCCTGCAATGTATAAGCGGCACCATATGCTTCTAGCGCCCATACTTCCATTTCCCCGAAACGCTGTCCACCGAACTGGGCTTTACCGCCGAGTGGTTGTTGTGTAACGAGTGAGTATGGTCCAGTAGATCGTGCGTGCAACTTATCATCTACCATGTGGGCAAGTTTGATTAAGTACATAACGCCGACTGATACGCGGTTATCAAATGGTTCACCTGAACGACCATCGTATAGCATGGTTTTACCGTCACGGTCCATTCCTGCTTCTTCCATTGTAGCCCAAACGTCTTCTTCGTTTGCACCGTCAAATACAGGAGATGCAGTGTGAATACCTAGACTACGCGCAGCCATACCAAGATGCATTTCAAGAACCTGTCCGATATTCATACGTGACGGAACACCTAGTGGATTTAACATAACATCGATCGGTGTACCATCTGGAAGGAACGGCATTTCCGACTCAGGTAAGATTCGGGAAATAACCCCCTTATTACCGTGACGTCCTGCCATCTTATCTCCAACAGAGATTTTACGCTTCTGTACGATATATACTCGTACTAACTGATTTACTCCTGGAGATAGCTCATCGCCATCTTCACGGTTGAAGACTTTGACATCCAGAACTATTCCGCCTGCTCCATGAGGGACACGTAATGAAGTATCGCGGACTTCACGTGCTTTTTCCCCAAAGATTGCATGTAGAAGACGTTCTTCCGCAGTCAATTCCGTAACTCCCTTAGGCGTTACTTTACCGACCAAGATATCTCCATCTCGTACTTCTGCACCGATACGAATAATTCCTCTGTCATCCAAGTTGCGTAATGCATCTTCTCCGACGTTTGGAATATCACGCGTGATTTCTTCTGGCCCAAGCTTCGTATCACGTGCCTCCGATTCATATTCTTCAATATGAACAGACGTGAATACATCATCTTTCACCAGACGCTCACTCATGATAATCGCATCTTCGTAGTTGTAACCATCCCATGTCATGAACGCAGTTAGAACGTTACGTCCAAGCGCGAGTTCTCCCTGTTCCATTGATGGTCCGTCCGCAAGAATATCAAGCGGTTTGACACGGTCGCCAACTTTTACAATTGGACGTTGGTTATAGCAAGTTCCTTGGTTCGAACGAATGAATTTAGATAAACGGCAAACGACAAGGTCACCCTTGACTTCTTTACCGCCCACTTCTTCAATACGGCGAATACGAATCTCCTTAGCTTCTACGTGTTCTACGATACCGTGATATTTAGAAACAACAGCTGCTCCTGAATCACGTGCAGAAATATGCTCCATACCTGTACCCACAAATGGCGCTTCCGGATTTAACAAAGGAACTGCTTGACGTTGCATGTTCGCACCCATCAACGCACGGTTAGAGTCATCATTTTCTAGGAAAGGAATACATGCAGTAGCCGCTGACACAACTTGCTTAGGTGAAACATCCATATAATCCATTTGTTCACGGCGGAATACAGTGTTATCCCCTTGGAAACGTCCTACGACGCCTTCATTCGTAAATGATCCGTCTTCCTCAAGCAACGCGTTTGCTTGTGCCACTACATAGTTATCTTCAATATCTGCTGTTAAATAATCAATCTGTGAAGTAACGCGACCCGTTTCTGGATCTACTTTACGATAAGGAGTCTCAATGAAACCAAATTGATTCACTTTCGCGAATGTAGACAACGAGTTAATCAGTCCAATGTTCGGTCCCTCTGGCGTTTCAATCGGACACATACGACCATAATGAGAGTAGTGAACGTCACGAACTTCCATTCCTGCTCGCTCACGAGTCAAACCACCAGGTCCTAGTGCAGATAAACGACGCTTATGTGTCAATTCAGCCAATGGATTTGTTTGGTCCATGAACTGAGATAGCTGCGAGCTACCGAAAAACTCTTTAATTGATGCAATAACAGGACGAATATTGATCAATTGTTGAGGTACTATAGATTGCGTGTCATTGATAGACATTCTCTCTTTAACCACACGCTCCATACGGGAAAGACCGATACGGAATTGGTTTTGAAGTAATTCACCAACAGAACGCAAACGACGATTACCAAGATGGTCAATATCATCCGTGTTCCCTACACCATGCAAGAGGTTAAAGAAATAGCTAATAGAAGCAACGATATCTGAAGGGGTAATATGTTTAATAGACTCGTCTACTTCAGCGTTAGAAATGACATTAATCACTTGCTTTTCTTCACTTTTCGGTGCGTAAATCTTTAGCGTCTGGATAACCATTGGTTCTTCCAATATAGACCCTACATGTTCAATCGATTCAGTATTGATACCTTGAGATAAAAACGGTAGTAATTTATCTAATGTACGTCGATCGATTAGCTGATCTTTTTCCACTAAAATCTCGCCAGTTTCAGGGTCAACAAGTGTTTCAGCAGCCGTTTGATTGAACAGTCGATTCTGCAAGTGAAGCTTCTTATTCATTTTATAACGACCAACATTCGCTAAGTCGTAACGCTTCGGATCAAAGAAACGCGAATACAAAAGACTTCTTGCGCTGTCTAGTGTTGGTGGTTCACCTGGACGAAGTCGCTCATAGATTTCAAGCATCGCTTTTTCTGAAGTCTCGGTATTATCTTTCTCTAATGAATTTCGTAAATACTCATTATCACCGATTAAATCGATAATTTCTTGATCAGTAGAGAAGCCTAACGCACGCAATAAAACAGTGATTGGCAACTTACGAGTACGGTCGATACGGACATGTACTACGTCTTTTGCATCTGTTTCATACTCAAGCCATGCTCCACGGTTCGGAATAACGGTAGCGCCAAATCCACGCTTACCATTTTTATCCGTCTTATCGTTATAGTAAACACTTGGCGAACGAACGAGCTGTGAAACAATAACACGCTCAGCTCCGTTAATAATGAATGTTCCGTTTTCTGTCATGAGTGGGAAATCTCCCATGAAAACGTCTTGTTCCTTCACATCGCCAGTTTCTTGGTTATGAAGACGTACTTTTACACGAAGTGGTGCGGCATATGTCACATCGCGCTCTTTTGATTCGTCTACCGGATATTTTGGTTCACCCAGTTTGTAATCGATAAATTCCAAGGATAAGTTACCTGTGAAATCCTGGATAGGAGAAATATCCCGGAACATTTCACGTAACCCCTCTTCTAAGAACCACTCGTAAGATGCCGTTTGAATTTCAATCAAATTCGGCAAGTCGAGTACTTCTTTGATTCGCGCGAAACTTCTACGCTGACGATGTTGACCATACTGAACTAAATGACCTGTCAACTCATTCACCCCTCATTAAGACAATATTAGTTTTTTGCAAAATCAGAAATTCCGCTGTGACTTCGAAAAAACAAAAAGAAAACGAGTTCCGACAAGAGCTCATTTTCGATTTCACAATCTTTATCCAAACATCAATATGCCTATTCCTCTATTACATCACACAAAAGGGCATACAGCTGCAATATAAATATTTATGCATTCAATAATGCTACTACAAGATGTCGATCCTGTCAAACTTTTTTCGCCACCAAAATAAAGTAGCCTTTTTTCTTGGCAACCGTATCCACATTACCAAACAACTTCTTCAAGTAATCCATCGTGGATGGAGCTCCTTGTTTCTTTTGAATGACAACCCATAACTCTCCACCCGAAGCCAATTTTTCATAAGCACCATCGTAGAATGAAAAGACTGTTTGCTTACCTGCTCTAATAGGCGGATTTGTAATAATTGCAGCAAAACCATCAGATTGAACTTGATCGATTCCACTACTTTCATAAATTTGTATATTGGTGATCTTGTTTTGCTGGGCATTTATTTTACAAAGAGCCAATGCCCGCTCGTTAACATCCACCATATGGACAAGCCGTTCAGGGAAATCTGACGCAATAGACAAGGCAATCGGTCCATAGCCGCAACCTATTTCCAAGAAGTCTCCCCCGACGGGTGGCACTTTAAACGTTTCAGCGAGCAATTTCGATCCTTCATCTATACTACCTTTACTGAATACACCAGCATCCGTTGTGAATGAAAAGACTTTGTTGCGAATTTCAGCCTTCCACTGCTTGGGGGCACTTGAGACCTGGGGACTTTTTGAGTAATAATGCTCTCCCATACATACACCTCCTGCGTAGAGTTACATTATCTGTATATGAAGAAAAAAGCCCGTCAGATAGACGGGCTTTTCTCAGGGAAGTAGAAATTACTTAACTTCTACAGATGCGCCAACTTCTTCAAGTTTAGCTTTCATTTCTTCTGCTTCTTCTTTAGTTGCTGCTTCTTTAACAGCTTTAGGAGCTTCGTCTACAAGAGCTTTAGCTTCTTTCAAGCCTAGGCCAGTGATTTCACGAACAGCTTTGATAACTTTGATTTTTTGATCTCCAGCTGATGCAAGGATTACGTCGAATTCAGTTTGCTCTTCAGCTGCTTCTGCAACTGCTCCAGCTGCTGCAACTGGTGCTGCTGCTGTTACGCCGAATTCTTCTTCGATTGCTTTAACAAGGTCGTTTAGTTCAAGAACTGTCATTTCTTTGATTGCGTCTAAAATTTGTGCATTAGTCATTTTAAGTTCCTCCTGGAAAGTTGTATTTAACCGGCTAGTTTGTTCCGGTCATAGTCAAAATGCGAAATTAAGCACCTTGCTCTTCTTTTTGTTCTGCAACTGCTTTTGTAGCAAGTGCAAAGTTTCGTACTGGCGCTTGAAGAACGCTGAGTAGCATAGATAGTAGACCATCGCGAGACGGTAGAGTAGCCAATGCTTTCACATCTTCAGCTGATGCAACGTTTCCTTCAATTACACCCGCTTTAATTTCAAGCTTATCGTTCTTTTTAGCGAAATCATTTAAGATTTTAGCTGGCGCCACTACGTCTTCTGTAGAGAAGGCAATAGCGTTTGGACCTGTCAAGTTTTCATTCAAACCTTCTAGTCCTGCAACTACTGTTGCACGACGCACCATAGAGTTTTTATAAACTTTGAACTCGATGCCCGCTTCACGAAGTTGTTTACGCAATTCTGTAACTTGTGAAACCGTAAGACCACGGTAATCGACAACTACTACAGATGCTGCTGATTGCAACTTCTCAGCGACTTCTGATACGACCGCTTGTTTAGCTTCTAAAATTTTGCTCATGTTGACACCTCCTGGTAATTAGGGTCACTTATACCGATATAAAAAGCCCTCAATGTCTAAGACATGAGGGCAGAAAAGTCGTCATCTTTTAAAAAAGAGCGTCTTGTCCTCGGCAGGAGCATTAAGTGGCAAGCCACACCTGCTGTCTTCGGTACAAATGGTTATCATCATAACAAGCGTAATCTTAACAGATCACTTTATGCTTGTCAATTATTTTTTAACAGTAACGCTTGACGGATCTACTTTTACAGCAGGACCCATAGTTGTCGTAACGTTTACTGATTTCATGAATGTTCCTTTTGATGATGCTGGTTTAGCTTTTTGAATCGTTTCAAAGATAGTCAAGAAGTTTTCTTCCAACTTCTCGTTATCGAAAGAAGCTTTCCCGATTGGCGCATGGATGATTCCAGCTTTGTCCGCACGGTATTCAACTTTACCTGCTTTGATTTCTTCAATAGCTTTCGTTACGTCGAATGTTACTGTACCTGTTTTCGGGTTCGGCATAAGACCTTTTGGTCCAAGAACGCGACCGATCTTACCAACTTCGCCCATCATGTCAGGTGTAGCAACGATTACATCGAATTCGAACCAACCTTGTTGAATTTTAGCAATTAATTCTGCGTCGCCTACGTAGTCTGCGCCTGCAGCTTCTGCTTCTTTAACTTTTTCACCTTTAGCGAATACTAATACGCGTTGAGTTTTACCAGTACCATTCGGAAGCACTACTGCTCCACGGATTTGCTGATCATTTTTACGAGTATCAATACCAAGACGGAAAGCTACTTCAACTGTTGCATCAAAATTAGTAGTAGTTGTCTTTTTAGCAAGTTCAATTGCTTCTTTCGTAGTGTATGTAGCTGTACGATCTACAAGCTTCGCTGCATCTACGAATTTTTTACCTCTTTTAGCCATCAGAATTTTCCTCCTCATTTGTGGTTTTAACGGATTAAACCTCCCACTTAATGAAGGCTGCGAATCTCATTCGACCGCAGCCTTCACCTTCAAACAATTGCTGTATTATGAAAAACCAAAATCAGTCTTCGATTTTGAATCCCATACTGCGAGCAGTACCTTCGACCATTGCCATCGCCGCTTCAACTGACGCCGCGTTTAAGTCCGGCATCTTTTGTTCTGCGATTTCTCTAACTTTATCACGCTTAACTGTAGCAACTTTGTTTTTATTAGGCTCACCTGAACCCTTTTGAACGTTTGCTGCAACCTTCAGCAATACTGCTGCCGGCGGAGTTTTTGTGATGAATGTAAATGAACGGTCCTCGAATACCGAGATTTCAACTGGAATAATTAGACCAGCTTGATCTGCTGTACGAGCGTTAAATTCTTTACAGAATCCCATAATGTTAACACCTGCTTGACCTAATGCCGGCCCTACTGGTGGTGCTGGATTTGCTTTACCAGCTGGAATTTGCAATTTCACTACTTTAGTAACTTTTTTAGCCACGAGACACACCTCCTTAAGTCCGTGATGTGGTAATTGGGTTGCCCCTCCCACTCAAATATGTGCCTGCCGACGATGTCGGTAGAATTGGTTAATCCGTACAGACTAAGTCTGACCTTTGAAATGATACCACCATTACACAGATTTTGCAAGAGGGAAATTCCCATTACCCATCAATCCATTTTTTCTACTTGGTCGAACGAAAGCTCCATCTTCGTTTCGCGTCCGAACATATCGACACTTACGACAACTTTACCTTTGTCCATTTCAATCTCTTCCACTTTACCTTCAAAGTGTGCAAACGGCCCTTCTAGCACTGTTACACTTTCTCCAACACCAAAATCGATATCTACGCGCTGTTCCTTCATACCCATCTGCTTCAGGATGAACTCTACTTCTTCCGGTAACAACGGTGTAGGCTTCGCCCCACCACCTGATGAACCGATAAATCCAGTAACACCTGGTGTATTGCGAACAACGTACCAAGAGTCATCTGTCATGATCAATTCAACCAAAACATAGCCCGGGAACGTTTTACGCATAACTGTTTTCTTTTTACCGTCTTTAATATCCGTCTCTTCCTCTTCCGGAATGACGACACGAAATATCTTATCTGACATGCCCATTGTCTCAACACGCTTTTCAAGATTAGCCTTTACTTTGTTCTCATAACCTGAGTACGTATGCACAACATACCAATTTTTATCCATTTCCATGACATTGAGGACTATGCGTCCGTCCCTCCCTTAAAGTAAAGCTGAAAAAACCCGTTCATTCATCAAAACGGGATATTCTCACGCTATTCATACTTTCATTTTTACAGACCTGTATACCATTTCATTACTCCGGAGATGCCTAGATCTACTACGAAGAAATAGATAGCCATGAATATGACCGTCGAAATAACAACTACAGTATACTTTGTTAATTCTTTACGTTTCGGCCAGCTGACTTTCCGCATTTCCGAAACGACTTTTTTCAAAAAATCGGTAATCTTGCCCATTCTTCTCCAACCCTTCCGAATGACATAGTGTTCTCACTCGAACTCTATGTAACTGGTCAAATGGTTTGCTTATGCAATGTATGCGCATTGCAATGACTGCAAAACTTCTTTATATTCATTCTTCCCTCACGGCTGTTGTTGCCAGCGGGCAAAGAATAGTTTCGCGAACCACATATCTCACAGCTTAAAGTTATTTTTTTCGACATTTCGATTCACCTAATTCAAGACAATAGTCTCGCTAAAGAGTATCATTTAACTAACGATATGTCAATTTACTATCGATATGTTTAACGTACCAGATCCATTGCCATCGAGTGTTCCAGTTTGCGCTTGATCCGTTGCAAAGCATTGTCTATTGATTTTACTTGACGATTTAGCACTTCGGAAATTTCACGATAGGATTGACCTTCTAAGTACAATGTTAAAACTTCTTTTTCCAATCCGCTCAACACTTTGTTCATCTCTTTTTCCATGAATATGAAGTTTTCTTTATGGATGATTAAATCTTCAGGGTCATCTAACGTAGAGCCCGATATGATATCCAGCAACGTTCGCTCATGATCTTCATCAAACATCGGCTTGTCCAACGAAATAGATGTATTAAGCGGAATATGTTTTTGACGCGTGGCAGTTTTAATAGCTGTAATAATTTGTCGCGTCACACACAATTCAGCGAAGACTTTAAATGAGCTTAATCTATCAGGACGGAAATCACGTATTGCTTTATAGAGTCCGATCATTCCTTCTTGCATGATGTCTTCACGATCTCCACCAATAATAAAATACGTTCTTGCTTTCATTCGGACAACCGGTTGAAATTTGGTTATTAAAAATTCTAATACATCCGAATTCCCTAAATGGATCAATTCCACCATTTCTTCATCAGATAGTTTAGAATACTCGTTTTTACTCTTCACATTTTCCATGACCCACACCAACCTCTCCACCCCAGAGTACTAATTGGTTTTATATGTCAGTATAGACGTGGTGTTTTTTCACGTCAACTACTCATTTTCCACCACGTCTCATTTTTTCGAATTCCGCTGCCACTTCATCCGTCAGAGGAATCTTTGATAGAGGCCGTTGTTTTATTGAATCTTTTAACTTTTGCGCAATTACGCGATCCACTTCTTTCATAGCAATTTCCAACTCCCGTGCAGAGATGCGAAGGGCCCCCTGGGCAAACACTACCCATTGTTCTACAAGATCTGAAGTTGCTACATGGATTTGCGTCAAGCGATTGGATAATTCGGAAACCAATTTTTCAATTCGCTCATCCGCCGTTTCATTCTCTCTTGTAAAGACGACTTCCACGCGGTATTGTTTTTTTCGTTTTTCGATACCCGGTGCTAGGTGGGCATCGAATATCACGATGACACGCCATCCCTTGTTGGCCTGAAATTCCGCCATCCGCTCAATAAGTCGATCACGCGCTTGCGCAAAATTTTCTTGTTTTAGTTGTTGTAGTTCAGGCCACGCACCGATGATGTTGTATCCATCAACGAGTAGCACATCTTTTTTCATGATGTAGCCTGAGCGGATTGACGCTTTCGTAGAACCTCATACATCAATAATGCCGCTGCTACCGAAGCATTTAAAGACGTAACTTCTCCGACCATCGGCAATCTATAAAGGAAATCGCATCTTTCTCGTAAAATGCGTGACATGCCTTTTCCTTCGCTACCTATAATGACAGCTAAAGGTAACGTAGCATCCATATAGCGGTAATCAGTGGAATTGGATGCATCTGTCCCCGCAATCCACACCCCTTGTTTCTTTAGCTCATCCACAGTTTGAGATAAATTATTCACTCGCACAACTGGTATGTGTTCAATCGCACCTGTTGATGCTTTTGCTACTACGCCTGTCAATCCAACAGCGCGTCTTTTTGGGATGATGATGCCATGCACACCTGAAGCGTCTGCTGTCCGTAAGATAGATCCAAGATTATGTGGATCTTCAAGCTCGTCAAGAATGATAAAGAACGGATCTTCTTGCCTTTCTTTAGCGATTGCAAATAAGTCTTCCAGCTCGGCATAATCGTAAGCGGCAACCGAAGCGAGAATTCCTTGGTGACTCAGATCCGTCATACCATCTAATTTCTGCTTCGGTGCCGTCTGCACAACTACCCCCGCTTCTTTAGCAAGCTTTATAATTTCGCCGATACTTTTCTTATTTACACCTTCCGCCACCCAGATTTTATTCAACTGCCTACCTGAACGCAACGCTTCTACGACAGGGTTTCTTCCACCAATCAATTCCACTTCTAGCTCTGTCATGCTTTCTCCTCCTCAGGATGCTCCACTAGTCGAATCGCCATCTCGATCAGTTCAGCTAGACGCTCTTGCCGATCCAATAAATGTACATACCCGAGGACTGCTTCGAATGCAGAGCTGTAATTATACGTAGTAACGTCAGTGTTTTTAGGGACGGATCCCGCTTTCGCATTGCGACCACGTCGCATTACCGCCAATTCTTCTTCCGTGAGAAATTGTTGATCTCTCATCGTCAGGATAATTCGTGCCTGTGCTTTTGCAGAGACAAAGCGTGTAGCTTCCTTATGCAAAATTTGCGGTTTTACACGGCCACAGCGTAGCAAATGCTCTCTAACCGCTGTTTCATATACAGCATCTCCCATATAAGCAAGTGCTAGTGCATTGAGTTGTTTAACGTCTATTTCACGTAAATTCCCCACACTGTTACCCTCTTTTCCAGCGAGTACCTTGCGCTGTATCTTCTAAAATGATTCCCCGCACTTTTAATTCATCGCGAATTTCATCAGACCGTGCAAAATCACGATTCTTCCGGGCTTCAAGACGTTCTTGGATCAATTTATCCACTTCACCATCCATCAATTCATCAGTACTTTCAAAAGGCAAACCAAGTACACCCATTAATAGATCCAACGCATCGATGAATTGCTGAAGTATGTGGCGGTCTGTATTTTTCTCAAGCAAGTACACGTTCGCCTGTTTAGATAGTTCAAAAATTGACGCAATCGCATTAGCAGTATTAAAGTCGTCATCCATCGCTTTCTCAAATGCGTTAATTTGTTCTTGGATCTTATTCGACCACGACTCGGAATTTTCTGCCAGGTCTGCCGAAATCGATAGACGATGCTGCAAGTTGCTGTACGAAGTTTGGATCCGTTCCAATCCATTCGCTGCGCTCTCTACGAGTTCCTGTGCAAAGTTGACTGGATGACGATAGTGCACAGACAGCATGAAGAAACGCAGCACCTTCGGGTCGATTTGCTTCCGAATATCATGTACCAAAATAAAATTACCTAATGACTTTGACATTTTTTCGTTATCAATATTGATATAGCCGTTATGCATCCAATAGTTGGCGAAAGTTTTGCCTGTAGCCGCTTCAGACTGCGCAATCTCATTTTCATGATGCGGGAATGTTAAGTCTTGCCCACCTGCGTGAATATCGATAGTGTCCCCAAGAAGTTGCTTAGCCATTACCGAACATTCGATATGCCACCCTGGACGACCTGTACCCCACGGACTATCCCATGAGATCTCTCCCGTTTTTGCTGATTTCCAAAGCGCAAAATCAAGAGGATCTGTTTTAATTGCGTTCTCTTCGACCCGCGCACCCACTTTTAATTCATCAATAGATTGGTGTGAAAGTTTCCCGTAGCCTTCGAATTCACGTGTACGGAAATAGACATCTCCATGGGACTCGTAGGCAAATCCTTTGTCGATTAGAACTTGAATGAATTCCACAATGTCCTGAATATGCTCAGTTACTCGAGGATGTGCTGTCGCTACCTCACAGCCGAGAGCACTTACATCTTCGTGATATGCCGCAATGAAACGTTCGGTTAATTCTCCGACCTCTTCATTTAAATCATTTGCTGCTTTAATGATTTTGTCGTCTACGTCCGTGAAATTCGAGACATAATTCACTTCATATCCACGATATTCCAAGTAGCGACGAATCGTATCAAAAGCAATCACGGGACGAGCGTTTCCGATATGAATATAGTTATAAACGGTCGGTCCACAGACATACATTTTAACTTTTCCTTCTTCTATTGGAATAAATTTTTCTTTCTTACGTGTCAATGTATTATAAAGTTGAATGCTCATGTAAATCTCCCTTTTTTTCATTCATGGTTTCCAACTGCTGAGTACGTAGCTTTAACTCCTGAATTTGCTTTTCCAATCGCTTGATTTCATCCGAAATCGGATCTTGCGTAGAATGATCCAGTTTACTATTTACACGTACCCCATTGGAAATAACGATTTTCCCTGGTATCCCAACTACTGTAGAGTTGGGAGGCACTTCTTTCAATATGACCGATCCCGCTCCTACCTTACTGTTCTCACCAATCGTGATGGAACCGAGTACTTTGGCACCCGATGCAACCAATACATTATCACAGAGCGTCGGATGTCGCTTACCGCCTTCTTTACCTGTCCCCCCGAGTGTAACTCCTTGATAAAGTGTCACATCATCGCCAATTTCACATGTTTCCCCTATTACTACACCCATCCCATGATCAATAAATAGACGTCTGCCTATTACTGCTCCAGGATGAATTTCGATTCCCGTAAAGAATCTGCTAACTTGCGATACTACACGAGCCAAGAAACGGAGATTACGCTTATAAAACACATGCGCGATACGATGCATCCAAATTGCATGCAAACCCGAATATGTTAAGATTACTTCAATTGTGCTACGAGCTGCCGGATCTTGATCGAAAATACACCGAATATCTTCTTTCATACGTTTGAACAATGAACTTCCCCCTTTTTTCTTCTTTCACATGACGGCGGTTAACACTTTTTTAAAAATCGTGAGATAAAAAAAGCGCCCCCGTCACTTATGATGACAGAGACGCATTAAATGCGTGGTTCCACTCCGCTTGAGAACCTAATTGTCCCCCGCTTAATGTCTTTAACGCAGACTATACGTATGGCTTACTAACAGTTTCAGCTCATCGCTCAAAGGTGCATTTCGATAGTGAACGACTCAGGTCATTTCCAGCCTAGATGACCCTCTCTACAGAGTATCCACTATGTACTTTCCTTCTCAACGCTTTTGATATGATAATTTCATATTAGGTTCATTTTACATAAATTCACCGAATTGTCAATATTGATTATTTTGCAAATTTTTCAATGCGTTGAATGATTTTTTCTTTACCGATCAGCGCGATTGCATCTGGTAATTCTGGTCCTGACGTCTGGCCAGTCGCCACGACACGTACAGGCATGAATAAGTTCTTACCTTTATGCCCCGTTTCTTTTTGCACCGCTTTAATCGCTGCTTTAATAGATGGAGCATCAAAAGTTTCTAATGCTTCAAGCTGCCCTTTAAGTGATGTCATCACCTCAGGTACTTGTTCACCAGCTAGAATTTCCGATGCTACTTCATCATATTCCAGTGTGTCATGGAAAAACTGGGCGGATAACTCAACAATTTCAGCACCAAAGCTTAATTGACCATGGTATAACGCGATCAAATCGTGAACCCATGTTTGTTCTTCAGCAGACATATTTTCCGAAACCAACCCTGCTGCTTGTAGATGAGGCAATGTTAATTCAATTACTTCTTCCAAGGACAGCTTTTTTATATATTGGTTATTCATCCACGTCAGCTTATTCGTGTCGAACATGGAGGGTGATTTTGACAAGCGAGATTCATCAAATTGTTTCACAAGTTCGTCATGAGAGAAAATCTCCTCTTCCCCGACAGGCGACCAACCAAGTAAAGAGAAGAAATTAAACATAGCTTCCGGCAAATAACCTAAGTCTTTATACTGTGTAATGAATTGAATGATTGATTCATCACGTTTTGAGAGCTTTTTACGCTCTTCATTGACGATCAATGTCATATGACCAAATCGCGGATGATCCCAACCAAATACATCAAATACCATTAGTTGCTTTGGTGTATTCGTCAAATGCTCTTCCCCGCGGAAAACATGAGAGATTTTCATCAAATGATCATCAACGACTACAGCAAAGTTATACGTAGGAATACCATTCGTTTTAACCATAACCCAGTCACCGATATCTTTTGATTCGAATGTTACCTCTCCACGCACAAGGTCATCAATCGTATACGTGACATCTTCAGGAACGCGCATACGAATAGTGTAAGTTTTCCCCGCTGCTTCATTTTCCGCCACCTGTTCCGCTGTCAAATGACGACAAGTGCCATCATACATAGGCGCTGCGATTCCCGATGCTTTTTGTGCGTCACGCTTTGCTTCTAACTCTTCAGTTGTACAGAAACATTTGTAAGCATGTCCTTTTTCGAGCATTTCATCTGCATACTTTTCATACAAATCCAGACGATCCATTTGACGGTACGGTCCGTATTCTCCACCAATATCAATTGATTCGTCATGATGGATACCTAGCCACGTTAGGTTTTCAAGTTGTGACAGTTCACCACTTTCAATATTTCGCGCTGTATCCGTATCTTCAATACGAACAATGAATTTCCCCTCATAGTGACGAGCGAACAAATAGTTGAATAACGCGGTCCTCGCGCCACCAATATGTAGTTGGCCTGTTGGACTCGGTGCATAACGCACACGTACTTCTTGTGTCATAATATTTACCTCTCCGTTTCGAATTGATTACGTTCTTATATAATTTCCTATCTATTTTAGCACTCTATAAGCCGTTTTGAAAGTTACTGGTTTTTCATTAGTAAAATCGTGGCCATCGCCGCGATTCCTTCTTCACGCCCAGGGAAACCTAGACGTTCCGTAGTCGTAGCTTTGACATTCACTTGCGATATATCCGCTTCAAGCAATTCCGCTACACGTTGACGAATGTCCCCAATGTATGGTGCCATTTTCGGCCGCTGCGCAATAATCGTACAATCAATATTACCTAAACGGTAACCTTCTTCTTTTACCATGTCCCATACTTTTTCCAATAAAACAGCAGAGTCAGCGTCTTTAAACGCATCATCCGTATCAGGGAAATGTGTGCCAATATCCACTTTACCAATTGCGCCAAGTGCAGCGTCTGATACGGTGTGCAATAACACATCCGCATCGGAGTGACCGATTAACCCCCTTGTGTGCGGTATGGTGACTCCTCCGATTATGAGTGGTCTACCTTCTTCAAATGCATGTACATCAAAACCTTGTCCAATTCGAAACATGTAATTATTCCCCCTACTTTCTTCTTGCCAGTAAGATTTCACCTATAGCCAAATCTTCCTGGGTCGTCATCTTTACATTGTCATACGAGCCTTCTACCACCTGGACTTCGTAACCCATTCGTTCTACTAGCGCGGATTCATCCGTGCCGAGGAAACCTTCTTGAATAGCCAAGTCAGATGCTTTTTTCAGCAATTCATATTGAAATGCTTGAGGTGTTTGTACAAGCCATAGTTTTTCACGATTCAAAGTTTCTTTCACAGTTCCGCCATCCGCATACTTGATTGTATCCTTCGCCCTGACTGCCGCTATAGCTGCTCCTTTTTCATTAGCAGTATGCACCAGTTTCGTAATGATTGCTGAATTTAGGAAAGGTCTAGCTGCGTCATGTACTAGTACGATACTTTTCCCTTTATAAGCAGAGATACAAGCCGCTACACTGTTTTGACGCTCACCACCACCCTTTACAAATGTAATAGGTTTGACGTGTTGATGCGGTTGAAGAATCTCTTCAATCACGGCTTGCTCTTCCGGCTTCACAGCCATAATGATTTCTTCACAATTAGGGTCTTCTTTAAACACACTTACTGTATGATACAAAATTGAATGCTCTCCAATTTTCAGGAAGAGTTTATTTTGTCCAGCACCCATTCGTTTGCCACTTCCCGCAGCAGGAATCATCACTGTATAGTTCACGTTTGTCACTCTGCTTTCTATGCTGGTTATCGACCTTTGGGTTTCGCAAAAATCATGCGTCCCGCAGATGTTTGCAATACACTTGTTACTACAACGTCAATGGCATCCCCGATATGAGAACGACCATCTTCAATTACGATCATGGTGCCATCATCCAAGTATGCAACGCCTTGATTGTGTTCTTTGCCGTCCTTAATTACGACCACATGCATTTCTTCACCCGGAATGACTACCGGTTTTACTGCGTTAGCAAGATCATTTATGTTCAAAACTGCAACGCCATGCAAATCCGATACTTTATTTAAGTTGAAATCATTCGTTACAACTAAACCATTCATTTTCTTCGCCAGTTTAACTAACTTCAAGTCCACTTCGGCTACATTCGGAATATCTTCGTCCGTAATAAGAACTTGTGGTCCGTCATCATTTTGTAAACGTTTTAGAATGTCTAGGCCACGCCGACCTTTCGTTCGCTTCAACGTGTCAGATGAATCTGCTATATGCTGAAGTTCCGTCAGTACAAACTGAGGTACAACTAGAATCCCTTGTAAAAATCCCGTTGCCACTATATCCGCAATACGCCCATCAATAATGACGCTAGTATCCAATAATTTATATACATCTTTTTGTGGTGGAGTGACCACCGGTTCTGTTGATTCTTTCTTTTTTGCCGTTGTCATGCGTAAATTGGAAAATGCATTGATAAACTCTTCCCACTTTTTAAAACCTACCTGGAAACCTAAATAGCCGAGAAGAATAGACAATAATACAGGTACAACAGAAGATACTACCGGAAAGCCAATTGCACTTAGACCGAAACTAAATAAAAACGCAACGATTAATCCTACGACTAATCCAATTGTACCGAATAATAAATCCATAATCGGTGCTTTCAGAAGTCTTTCTTCAATCCATTTAATGAAATTCACAATCGGTTCAGTTAAAAATAAGCTTAATAAAAATAGAATGATGGCTCCTATAATTGCCTCCACATAAGGGTTCTCTATAATGGGGCGAGATGTAAACTCAAACATAGCGAATAAGTACGGTAAAAATAATACACCGAGAGTTCCTCCGATTAATAAGAATGAAACTTGGACTACTCTTTTCAACATATTCTTCCACCTCCTTTTCCTTCCTAATAGTATACAACGAATTACGGTTGGTCGCTTAGGTTAAGTGAGGAATTTCTGAAAATTCCTCACTCCCCCTACTAGGACTAATTAAATCGCAGGAAAGTTTCTTACCTTTCTATTCATCTCGTTATATAAAAATTTATTATCTAAATGCCACGCCTAATGCCTCCGTTATAGTTTCAACTCCTACTACTTCAATCCCATTCGGAACAGCCCAACCACCCAGATTCGACGATGGAATGATAATGCGATCAAAACCTAGCTTCGCCGCCTCCGTAACGCGTTGTTCTATTCTAGATACCCTTCTAACCTCACCTGTTAACCCTACTTCACCAACAAAACAATCCCGCGCCCCTACAGCTGTATCGCGATAACTAGAAACAATACTCAGTAACACCGCTAAATCAATGGCCGGCTCATCCAACTTAACGCCGCCTGCAACTTTAATATACGCATCTTGTGTTTGCAATAGCATTCCTGCACGTTTTTCCAATACAGCCATCAATAATTGCACACGGTTTTGATCCAGTCCAGTCGCCATTCGCTTCGGATAATTAAAACTTGATGCCGTCATCAATGCCTGAATTTCAACAAGTATGGGTCGTGTACCTTCCATAGAAGCGACAATGGTAGAGCCTGCCCCACCTTGTGAACGCTCACGCAAAAACATTTCAGAAGGATTTAAGACTTCTTTTAATCCAGCTTGCAACATTTCAAAAATGGCAATTTCATTGGTAGAACCAAAACGGTTTTTAACACTGCGCAAAATACGATATGTATGGTGACGTTCTCCTTCAAAATACAGTACCGTATCCACCATATGCTCAAGCAATCGTGGTCCTGCAATTTGTCCTTCTTTTGTTACGTGACCTACGAGGAATATGGCAATGTTTTGCGTCTTTGCTATACGCATTAGTTCTGCGGTACATTCACGCACTTGTGATACACTCCCCGGCGCTGATGATACTTCAGGATGGTGAACAGTCTGAATCGAGTCCACAATAACAAATCTTGGCTTCACTTCATCCACCGTTTCATTGATCATTGCAAGATCGGTTTCGGCATAAATATATAACTCATCTGACTTCACACCTAAACGTTCTGCACGTAACTTAGTTTGCTTAATCGATTCCTCTCCCGATATATATAGTACGCGTTGCTGTTGATTCGCAAGTAATGACGAGACTTGAAGCAACAATGTAGATTTCCCGATTCCTGGATCGCCACCGATTAATATGAGCGAGCCCGGAACAATCCCACCTCCAAGCACGCGGTTTAATTCCTCTAATTCCGTTTTAACACGAGGCTCTTCAGCCATTTCCACTTGACTGATCGGCAAAGCTTTCTGCTTCACTCTTTCCCCGTGCTGAAATGCGGCACGCGGTCCTTTTTGCACAATCTCTACTTCTTCATCCATCGTGTTCCATTCTCCACAACCAGGACAGCGCCCCATCCACTTAGCGGATTCATATCCACAAGAACGGCACATGAATTTCGATTTACGCTTAGCCATATACTCTCTCCTTACTTTAAAATACGAAAAGGACAGCTCGCTGCGCTTTTAAAAAACTAAGCGAGCGAGCTATCCGGTTTATCCTATTATTATTTTTCTGCTGCTACTGTTTGTTTCTCCGTACGCACGACAAACTGATCATTTTCTACATCAATGATTACTTTTTCACCCATTAGAACTTTACCTTCAAGTAATTCTTCAGATAAACGATCTTCTACATGTTTCTGTAATGCACGGCGTAGTGGACGAGCTCCGTATTCAGGATCATATCCCTCATCCGTAATCTTATCTTTAGCAGATTCAGTTAACATCAATTCGATGTCCTGTTCAGCCAAACGTTTTGCCAGCTCATCACTCATCAAGCTAACAATTTCACGCAAGTGCTCTTTCTCCAACGAGTGGAAGACAATCATATCATCTACACGGTTTAAGAACTCTGGTCTAAATGCTTTTTTCAACTCAGCAAGCATTTTCTCTTTCATATCATCATAATCGGATTCGCCATCTTGAATATTAAAGCCAACGTAACGGTTTTTCTTCAATTCCGTGGCCCCTACGTTAGAAGTCATGATGACTACCGTGTTACGGAAATCAACTGTACGTCCTTTAGAATCCGTCAGACGCCCGTCTTCCAATACTTGCAATAAGATATTGAATACATCAGGGTGTGCTTTTTCAATTTCATCAAGTAGTACTACTGAATAAGGCTTACGGCGAACTTTCTCCGTTAACTGACCTCCTTCTTCATAACCAACATATCCCGGAGGTGATCCAACTAAACGAGATGTTGCATGCTTCTCCATGTACTCAGACATGTCGATACGAATCATCGCATCTTCATCACCGAACATTACTTCTGCTAGCGCACGAGCTAGTTCAGTTTTACCTACACCAGTAGGGCCAAGGAAAATGAATGAACCAATTGGACGTTTAGGATCTTTTAACCCCGCACGCGCACGGCGGATTGCTTTGGAAATCGCTACGACAGATTCATTTTGGCCGATGACACGTTCATGTAGAATTTCTTCCATGTTAAGCAGTTTAGCAGATTCTGTTTCCGCAATTTTGTCAACGGGAATTCCTGTCCACATCGCCACAACAGAAGCGATATCATTTACTGTCACTTCGGACTCAGTCTGCCCTTGTTTCTCTTTCCAAGCGGATTTCGTTGTTTCCAATTCTTCCTTCATTTTCTGCTCTTTATCACGATAAGAGGCGGCCTTCTCAAACTCTTGGCTTTGCACGGCTGCATTCTTCTCAGAACGGATCGCTTCAAGCTTCACCTCAAGCTCCTTCAAATTAGGAGGAGTTGTATACGAACGCAAGCGTACTTTCGATCCCGCTTCGTCAATTAAGTCAATCGCTTTATCTGGTAAGAAACGATCCGAGATATAACGATCAGACATCTTCGCCGCGGCTTCAACTGCTTCATCGGTAATCTTTACTCGGTGATGCGCTTCGTACCGGTCACGCAAGCCTTTAATGATCTGAATTGTTTCGTCTACAGTTGGCTCATCGACTTGGATCGGTTGGAAACGTCGTTCAAGCGCTGCATCTTTTTCAATATATTTACGGTATTCGTCAAGTGTTGTAGCACCGATACATTGTAGTTCACCACGTGCAAGTGAAGGCTTCAAGATGTTGGATGCATCAATAGCACCTTCTGCTCCACCTGCACCGATCAACGTGTGTAATTCATCGATGAATAAAATGATGTTACCCGCTTGACGAATTTCTTCCATTACTTTCTTCATTCTATCTTCAAACTCACCGCGGTATTTCGTGCCCGCAACGACTGTACCCATATCCAGTGTCATCACGCGTTTGTCACGCAAGATTTCAGGTACTTCATTACTTACGACTTGCTGCGCCAAACCTTCCGCAATCGCTGTTTTACCTACACCCGGTTCCCCAATCAGCACGGGGTTGTTTTTCGTACGACGTGCCAATACTTCAATAACACGTGTGATTTCTTTGCTTCGTCCAATTACTGGATCTAATGTACCTTCACGTGCGATCTCAGTTAAATCACGCGCTAAGCCATCTAATGTTGGTGTTGCCGCTGATGCAGAATTCGCTGGGTTCCCAACAGAACTTTCATCATTACCAAGCAATTGAAGTACTTGCTGGCGAGCTTTATTCAAGCTAACACCCGCATTATTCAGAACGCGCGCTGCCACACCTTCCCCTTCTCGAATCAAAGCCAATAAAATATGCTCAGTACCGATATAAGAATGTCCTAATTTACGAGACTCATCAACAGATAATTCGATGACACGTTTTGCGCGTGGAGTATAATGAACGATCGGACCCACATCTTTAGAGCCTACACCTACCAGAATTTCTACTTCTCGTTCAATAGTATCTGCATTCACGCTAATTGCTTCAAGAGCTTTTGCTGCGATGCCGCCACCTTCTCGAATCAATCCGAGTAGAATATGCTCAGTACCAATAGATTCATGTTTTAAACGAATAGCCTCTTCTTGAGCCAGTTGTAAAACTTTTTGTGCACGTTGTGTAAATCGATTAAACATCATATCCATTCCCCTCTTTCCTTCATCAGTGGACTATATTCTATGTTATGCAAAATAACGCATCCTTGCTTTGTTTCCTATAACTATATATATTCATGTCAGTTCGCGATACAACCTAATTCGCATATTGACTTTGACTATCTTTGATTAATTATAAATGCTATGAGACTTTCTTGCAAAAACTTTGCTCATAACGAATCATTGTCTTTTTTTTGTGCAGCAGATCGCACTACACCTAGCCGATCTCGGAATAATTGTGCACGAAGGATATCTCGTTCATCAGATGTTAATTCCGCCTCTGCGTATTGCTGAAGAAAACCTGGTTGCATGAAAATCATCAATTCATTCAAAATGGTCATATCAATATTTTCTATGATACCTAAATCAATACCCAAACGGACGTCAGACAAACATTTTGCCGCTTCCGCTGAAGGTAATATTCGCGAATAGGTCAGGGTACCGAGTGCCCTAAATAACCTATTCTCTAAGTGAACTTCCGATTTAGCCAATAATAATTCACGTGATTTCTTTTCATGCGCTATCAAGCGCTTTGAAATACTCTCCAAGTCTTTGAGGATTTCTTCTTCTGATTTGCCGAGTGTGATTTGATTGGAAACTTGATAAATATTGCCGAGCGCTTCACTGCCCTCTCCGTAACTCCCACGTACGACCATTCCAAGTCTAGATATCGCGGGAATAATTCGCTCGATTTGCTTAGTGATCGTCAATGCAGGTAAATGCATCATGACAGACGCGCGCATTCCTGTACCTGTGTTGGATGGACAACTTGTCAAATAGCCGAATGTTTCATCGAAAGCATAGTTCAAATTCACTTCCAGTTCGCTATCCACTCGATCAGCCTGTTCATATGCCTGGTCTATTTGAAAACCAGGATATATACATTGAATGCGAATATGATCTTCTTCATTTACCATAATGCTGATCGTTTCGTCTTCCGATAGCAAAACCGACCCATGTTTTTCAGGGTTGATCAACTGTGGACTGACTAAATGTTTCTCGACTAAGATTTGCCTTTCAAGTGGTGACAAATCTTTCATTGCTGTGCCTGTAAAATGGTGATTCTGCATCGTCTTGACTGCTTGATTTAACGCTTCGCTCACGCGGTTTGCGTCTTCCTGTGAAGCACTAATCGGAAATAGATAATCTTGCAAGTTACGGGCTAGCCTGATCCTTGTGGATAAGACAATGTCAGCGTGCTCACCTTCCGCCACCATCCAACCTGTCAGTTCTTGTTTGAGAAATTTTTCAAATGACATGTTGATCGTCACCCCCGTCAGACAGCTGCTGTTTCAACTGGTTCGCCTCATCACGCAAAGTTGCCGCTTCTTCAAAATGTTCATTTTCTACGGCTTGCTGCATTTTCGTACGGATATCTTCAAGTTTCCTCTTTAAAGCAAAGCGTTCATTAAGTGAAACCGGAATCTTTCCACGGTGTTGGGTATGTCCATTATGCAATTTTGCAAACAACCTTGGTAGTTGCCCGCTGAATGCTTCGTAACATACAGCACAGCCAAACTTTCCGATGTCAAGGAAACGGTGAAAGGTCAAATTGCAGTTCGGACATTTCGGACCATCTGGTAATCTTTCATCGGCTTTTTGTTCTGAAAATAATTCTGAACCGCCCAACCAGTGCGCTAAGAATTGTTGAATGGATAACGGCTCCTGATCCGGACTGAAAGAAAATGTCTGTGAGTAAAATGCACATTTATCACATAAATGGCGCTCTGTTGCATGATTTAAGGTTTCCTGTTTAAACACTACAGTAGCTGATCGTTCTTTACAGTTTTCACAAAGCATGGAGATTCACCTCATTCTATCTCTTCATAAATTAACGTAACTAACATGGCGCGAAGAATACGTGAACGTAACGCATCCCGCTCAGGCAACATATAACGCAGAGTACCGCGGCTCACCGCAGCAAGCATCAGCTTAGCTTCACGTTCTGTAATGACTTCTTCTTCAATTAAACGGATGATGACATCTTCCGCCATAGTAGAAGACGCTTCACTCTCCAAAATTTCCAACGCTTGTTCAAGTAAGTCCTTTCGGGAGTTGGTACGTACCCTATAAATCCGGATGTAGCCCCCGCCCCCTCGCTTAGACTCCACGGCATAGCCTCTTTCGACCGTAAACCGGGTTTTGATTACGTAGTTGATTTGTGATGGTACGCATTGGAACTTCTCGGCAATCTCATTTCTTTTGATTTCAATAGAAGCACTATCTTCCTCTTCTATAATCGACTTCAAATACCCTTCTATAATGTCAGAAATATTACGCATCTCGTCACCTCGCTTCACTCAATCTTCTAGTTGACTTTGACTATCTTTGACTTAATTGTATCGCAGTAATTGGGTGGGATGCAATTCATTTGTTTATATGTATACCTTATTACGTTGAAAGAAAACCTAGTGCTAGGTTGTCACATCTGGCTAATGATTATTCAATTAGTAATGAGACAAAAAATAAAGTGGATAGTTTGGCACCGTTTACTAACGTTCTAGACGGGTATTTTCCGCTTACGGTGTACTACTGTAATCTTTCTAAATGGAATTCTAACTATATTAGTTGAACATAAGAAGTAGTCCTCACAAGGGAACCTTTGATTTCCATTCCAGGCGGACGCGTTCCGCGGGCACGGCCTCAATCTCCTCGTCCGCTACGGGCAAAGACGTGCTCCTAACGCTTCGCTTTTACTCGCAAAAACCGTTCTTCGTTACGGTTTTCGCTACCTGCGGGGCTTTCAGCTTGTGCTGTTCCCGCCGGAGTCGCCGCCTGTAACGAAAATCAACTAAGTGTATCCTGTAATCTTTAATTCAACTTATATAAATAAGAAAAGACTGAAGAACAGATCCTTATAGTGGATTGTCTTCAGTCACGGAGTATACAAACATTTTTCTTCTCTTTTATTTACAAAGTGATGGGTTCTTTATTCAAAGGTTCTAGGTCGACTTCGAAGCCCATATCTTCCAGCATTTTATGATCTTGATCGTTTTCTTGACCGGATGTTGTGAGGTAGTCGCCGATAAAGATGGAGTTTGCAGCGTAGAGGCCTAGTGGTTGGAGGCTTCTAAGATTCACTTCACGTCCACCCGAGATGCGGATTTCCTTGCTAGGATTAATGTAGCGGAATAGACACAAGACCTTTAAGCAGTAACGGGGATCCAGTTCTGATGTTCCTTCCAATGGGGTTCCATCCACTGCGTGCAGGAAGTTTACAGGTATCGAGTCTGCGTCCAGTTCACGTAGGCTACGCGCCATGGAGATGATATCTTGTTTTGTTTCACGCATGCCGACGATAACACCTGAACATGGAGAGATGCCCGCTTCTTTGGCAAGTCCTACAGTATTTACACGATCATCGTATGTATGCGATGTTGTTATACTCTCGTGATGCTCTGCAGATGTGTTCAAGTTGTGGTTATAGCGATCTACTCCTGCCTCTTTCAAACGTGTTGCTTGTCCCGGCTTCAAAATACCTAAACAAGCACATACCGTCATGCCCTTGTGCTTCTCTTTAATCTGTTTAACAGAATCAATCACGATGTCCAGCTCACTGTCACGCGGTCCTCGTCCACTTGCTACGATGCAATAGGTGCCCGCATTATTAGCGGCAGCACGTTCCGCACCTTCCAGTATTTCTTCTGATTTCATCATTGCATACTTTTCAACAGGTGCTTTTGAAATGATGGATTGCGCGCAATACCCACAGTTTTCCGGACATAGTCCCGATTTCGTATTGATAATCATATTCAACTTTACTTTATTACCGAAGTAATGTGACCGAATCGAGTATGTCGCGTGCAGTAATAATAGTAAATCTTCATCTGGGCTATTTAATATTGCGAGTGATTCCTCATCAGTTGGTACATGGCCTTCGAGTACTTGAGTAGCCAGCCTTTGATAGGTCATTATAACGTCCGCCTCACTTTCAAGTGTTTTGATATTCTAAATGCGAATATGCCTGACAGTACAGCTAGAATTAAATCTTTCGGTAGTGGCGGCATCATCCACAGCCAAGCAATCTTGTAGGTAAACACGTCGGGTGCAGCAGCCCACATCTTGTACGCAAAATACATCCAAGTTGTACCTAGTATATAGTTGACTGCTGTAGCGACAAATGCTGCGATAATAAAAGCAGACAAAGTATGCTTTCGCTCAACAATCTTTCCAGCTACATAAGCAATCAGAATAAATGTGAGAATAAAACCAAACGTTGGACTTAAGATCTGACCGAAGCCTCCTGAAAATTTAGCGAAGACCGGTGCCCCTGCTAGTCCTATTAACATATAGACGGTCATCGATAACGCACCTAGACGACTACCAAGTAATAGCCCTGATAAGATAGCGAAAAAAGTTTGTAATGTGATGGGTACTCCACCAACTACTAAAAACGGCACGAAGGATGTAATATTCGCTCCAATCATCATTAACGCAGCAAACATCCCGCTATATACAATAGTTAGTGCGCTGAATCTACTTACCGGTCGTCTCTCTGTTACTATTGCCATTACGACACCTCTTTCTAAATTGGTTACCCCATAAATAATATCGGTTAACCTATTTCGTGTCAACACAATTTATTTTTTGGTTAACTCATAAAAGTAGACAAAAAAAGACTGCAGCATACCGCTGACAGCCTACTTCTTCTCATCAATCTGTTCTTCCTTTTCTTTGCGAAACAAAACACTTGAGATTAAACCACTGAATATAGCAGCCCCAATTGTAATGTACACACGCATATCATAAGCAACTTCTTCGTAACTGTTACCTATCATAATCCAAGCAAGTGTACCTACAAGAACAGCGATTGGAAATGAGTATTTAAAGAATCGCATAATTTCTCACCTTTTCGAGTTAATATCATTAATTTTAGCATATATACCGCAATTTCTCTATGCACTAACTCTGCGCTTTGAACTTCACCAAACGTTCACTTGACGATATCCAACAAAGCCGCTATGATGTGGTTAGAATAATCTAAATAATTGAATAAGAAACATATCTTATCAAGAGAAGCCGAGGGACTGGCCCGTCGACGCTTCAGCAACCAGCCATTTAGGCAAGGTGCTACTTCCAGCAGTCTGTCAAATTGACACTCTGAAAAGATGAGAGGGAACTAGTCATTGGGATTACAAAGCCTTCTAATATACTTGAAGGCTTTTTTTGATTAAAAAAGGCTAAAGGGGAGATGGATTTATGTCATTGCTCGAGAAACTACAAACAAATGTCCTAACGGCAGATGGTGCAATGGGGACGATTTTATATTCTTACGGAATTGATTACTGTTATGAAGAACTAAATATAGAAAAGCCTGAAATTATAGAGCAAATTCACCAAGACTACATCTCAGCTGGTGCAGATATAATCCAGACTAACACTTACAGTGCGAACGCAATCAAATTAGCTCGCTACGGCTTGGAAAGTCATGTCACGGATTTCAATAAAGCAGCCATTCAAATTGCCAAACGCGCAGCGGCGCCTGGGGGGCAATTTGTACTTGGAACAATAGGCGGCTTGCGAGGTATACGTAAAAGCGATGCGACATTGGATGAAATTGAAAAAGTCGTACTTGAACAAGCCAATGCTTTATTAACAGGTGATCCTGACGGTCTTCTATTAGAGACGTATTATGACTTCGAAGAGCTATCATCCGTAGTTACAACATTAAAGAAAATCACGGATGTTCCATTGATTGCACAAGTTTCAATGCATGATCCAGGCGTATTACAGAACGGACTTTCATTAAACGATGCACTTCATCAGCTTGAGTCCCTCGGGGCGGATATCGTAGGTGTTAACTGTCGATTAGGTCCTTACCACACGATTCAAGCATTCGATAATGTGACATTACCAGAGAAAGCATTTTTATCCGCATATCCAAACGCCAGTCTATTAGATGTAGAAGATGGACGTATTGTCTATGAATCAGAAGCAGAATACTTTGGACGCGCAGCCGTATTACTTCGTGATCAAGGCGCTCGCTTGATTGGAGGATGTTGCGGGACAACACCTAAGCATATTAAAGCGGCGAAAACACAGTTAGCGCGACTGACACCTATCACGGAAAAGGTCGTACAACCGGCGAAACCTATCGTGATTCATGAAGCGGACCCGGCAAAACATCAACCTCTTCACGAAAAAGCGAAAACAGAGCGTACGGTAATTGTAGAACTAGATACACCGCGCCACTTGGAAACAGAAGATTATATCAAAGGTGCAAATTTGTTATATGACGCGGGAGTTGACGCTATAACAATGGCAGATAATTCACTTGCTTCTCCACGCATCAGCAACATGGCGATGGGCTCGATCATCAAGATGCAACATAATATCCGCCCGCTTGTACATTTAACGTGTCGCGATCACAATCTCATTGGCTTACAATCACATTTGATGGGGCTTGATGCATTAGGCATTCACGATATCCTAGCCGTGACAGGCGACCCGACAAAGGTTGGGGACTTCCCCGGTGCTACAAGCGTCTACGATGTATCTAGCATGGAGTTATTGCAGTTAATCAAGAAATTGAATGAAGGAATTTCATTCTCCGGTAAGCCATTGCGCAAGAAAGCCAGCTTCTCTATTTCTGCAGCTTTCAATCCGAACGTCCGCGTCATCGATCGTGCTGTACAACGGCTCGAGAAGAAGATTGAAGCGGGTGCGGACTATTTCATCACTCAGCCAGTTTACACGAAAGAAAAGATTATCGATGTATATGAAGCAACAAAACACCTGGATACACCGATCTTTATTGGGATCATGCCATTGACGAATATACGAAATGCAGAGTTCCTGCATCACGAGGTACCAGGTATCAAGCTTTCGGAAGATGTGTTGGAAAGAATGCGTGAATGCGGAGAAGACCGTGAAAAATCAACTGAAACGGGGCTTGAAATTGCAAAAGAATTGATAGATACAGCGGCTCAGTATTTTAATGGACTGTATCTCATCACACCATTCCTGCGTTACGATATGACATTAGAGTTGTATGAATATATTAAGAAAATAGACCAGCAGAAGGAGAGGGAATTAACACATGCAGAGACATCCTATTGAAGAACAACTAGATAAAAGAATCCTTATCATTGATGGTGCGATGGGGACGATGCTGCAAGCGGAAGATTTCTCAACGGAAGACTTCGGCGGAGAAGAATACGATGGATGTAATGAATACATGAGTGTGTTACGCCCTGATGTTTTGGAGAAAATTCACGATGAATATTTAGAAGCCGGTGCTGATATCATTTGTACGAATACATTTGGCGGTACTCCCCTTGTATTGAATGAATTTTCACTTGGTCATCGTGCAGATGAAATTAATGCAAAGTCTGTAGAAATCGCGAAAAAGAGTGCAGCGAAGTTTTCTACACCAGAATGGCCACGTTTTGTCGCGGGTGCGATCGGGCCCACGACAAAGACGCTTTCGGTAACGGGCGGTATTACGTTCGATGAACTATCTAATGATTTCTATGTACAGGCAAGAGCGCTTATAGAAGCAGGCAGTGATTTGATACTGATGGAAACAAGTCAGGATATGCTGAATGTGAAAGCTGGAACAATTGGTATTAAGAAGGCGTTTGAAGAGCTTGGACGCGAAATTCCTATCATGATTTCAGGTACGATCGAACCGATGGGTACAACGCTTGCTGGACAAAGTATAGAAGCATTCTATATTTCTATTGAACACGTCCATCCACTTTCGGTCGGTTTAAACTGTGCGACAGGTCCTGAATTCATGACTGACCATTTGCGTTCATTGTCCGAATTGGCGACAAGCTACGTAACCTGTTATCCAAATGCCGGATTACCGGATGAAGAAGGACATTATCATGAATCTCCTGAATCATTATCGAAAAAACTGGAAGGCTTCGCTGAAAAAGGTTGGTTGAACATGGTTGGCGGTTGCTGCGGAACAACGCCTGATCACATTCGCGCAATTCGTGAGGTAGTTAAAGATAAGGCTCCACGCAAGATGCCAGAAAATCCTCATGGTCATGCCATTTCAGGGATTGAGCCTTTGCTCTACGACGATACATTACGTCCATTATTAATCGGGGAACGTACGAACGTTATCGGTTCACGTAAATTCAAACAACTAATTGTAGAGGAAAAGTTTGAGGAAGCTGCAGAAATCGCACGTGCACAAGTAAAACGTGGTGCGCATGTATTGGATATTTGTCTTGCGAACCCTGACCGTGATGAATTGTACGATATGACTCGCTTCATGAAAGAAGTCGTAAAAAAAGTCAAAGTTCCTCTCGTCATCGACTCTACTGATGAAAACGTCATTGCAGAGGCCTTGAAATTCTCGCAGGGCAAAGCAATCATCAACTCTATTAACTTAGAAGATGGTGAAGAACGCTTTGATGCCGTACTTCCTTTAGTAAAAAAATATGGAGCGGCCGTCGTTGTAGGAACGATTGATGAAATCGGAATGGCAGTAACGAGAGAACGTAAGCTAGAAGTTGCGTTGCGTTCTTATGAATTACTCGTTAATAAATGGGAGATCCCACCGGAAGATATTATTTTTGATCCACTCGTCTTCCCTGTTGGCACAGGTGACGCACAATACATTGGATCGGCAGTAGAAACGATTGAAGGAATTCGATTAATTAAAGAAAAACTTCCGCGTACTTTAACGACTCTCGGTGTCAGCAACGTATCATTCGGGTTGCCCCCTGTTGGTCGTGAAGTGTTGAATGCTGTGTACTTGTATCACTGTACACAAGCAGGTCTGGATTATGCGATTGTAAATACCGAGAAACTTGAGCGCTTTGCTTCGATTCCAGAAGCAGAAATCAAACTGGCGAACGACTTACTGTTTAATACTACAGATGAAACATTAGCGGAGTTTACGGACTTCTACCGTGGGAAGAAAAAAGAGAAATCAGAAGATGATATTCCGAAAACCGTGCCTGATCGTCTTGCGTACTATGTGGTGGAAGGTACAAAAGAAGGCTTAATTCCTGATTTGGAAACGGCTTTAAAGACATACGACGCACCACTTGATATTATCAATGGTCCTTTAATGAAAGGAATGGCTGAAGTTGGACGTCTATTCAATGACAACCAGCTGATCGTAGCGGAAGTTCTTCAAAGTGCTGAAGTCATGAAAGCTTCTGTTTCATACCTTGAACAGTTCATGGAAAAGAAAGAAGACGATAGCGGGAAAGGCAAGATCATTCTGGCAACAGTAAAAGGTGACGTACATGATATCGGAAAAAACCTCGTGGAAATTATCTTAAGTAATAACGGTTTTAAAGTCATAGATATCGGTATTAAAGTTACTCCAGCTACATTAATTGAAGTGATTCGTAAAGAAAAACCAGACATTGTAGGACTATCTGGACTTCTCGTAAAGTCTGCACAGCAAATGGTGTTAACAGCACAGGACTTTAAGGCAGCAGGAATCGACACGCCAGTAATGGTAGGTGGAGCCGCATTAACAAGGCGCTTTACTGAAACGAAAATCGCACCTGAGTATGATGGCCCGGTTATATTTGCAAAAGATGCGATGCAAGGTCTTGACTTAGCAAACCGTCTACAAAGTAATGACAAAGGAGCGTTACTCGAAGAATTAGCAGATAGTATCGAGAAACGCGAAACCAATGATGCGATTAAAGCAAGTCGAGGCACGTCAGCAGTTGCAGTGAAGCCACGTCCCGTAAAAACGGTACGCACTGACGTTCCTGTATTCACACCAACCGATTTACGTAGACGGGTCGTGAAAGATTACTCGGTTGCTCACTTACATCCTTACGTAAATATGCGTACACTTATCGGTCACCACTTAGGTCTACGAGGAAATGTCGATAAAATGCTTGAAAGAAAAGAAGAACGCGCAGTACAACTTCATGAAATGGTAACGGAGTTCTTGAAGTCCGACAAGATGAAAGCTTCCGGTATTTATCAATTCTTCCCTGCCCAGGCAGACGGGGATGACGTAATCATTTATGATCCGGAAGATTCAAAAACTGAAATTGAACGATTTACGTTCCCGCGTCAAGAAAAAGAGCCTTTCCTGTGCTTGGCTGATTACTTGAAAACAGTGCAAAGTGGTGAAATGGATTACGTGGCATTCATGCAAGTGACTGCTGGTAAAGGGGTCCGTGATTATGCAAACAAACTGAAGGAAGAAGGCAAATTCCTTGAAAGCCATGCGTTCCAAGCGACTGCATTGGAGTTGGCAGAAGGCTTCGCTGAACGGATTCACCAAGAAATCCGTGACCAATGGGGATTCCCTGATCCAACAGACTTTACAATGCTCGAACGTTTCGCGGCCAAATACCAAGGCCAACGTTTCTCATTCGGCTACCCAGCTTGTCCAAATCTAGAAGATCAAGCTAAACTCTTCCGCCTCATCAAACCGGAAGACCACGGCGTCGTGCTAACCGAAGAATTCATGATGGAACCAGAAGCATCCGTATCCGCCATCGTCTTCGCCCATCCCGACGCAAGATACTTTAACGCATAACCCTAATGCTGAAAGCGCCGTTTAGACTCGACAGGCGTTGGAGGAACTACCACAAAGGCGTTCTTTGCCTTTTTGGTAATTCCGAAACGTCCCGAGAGTCTGGCGCTTGAGAAAATAAAACAATCCGCCATCTCTGAAATACTAGAGATGGCGGATTCTTCATATTAAAAAATGATCAGCGGCATCTTCTACGGCGGTGACAACCTTCGCCACCCCACATACCTCCAGATCCTGGTCCATATCCTGGCCCTCTTCCTGGCATGATAGTAGAGCCCATAACATTTTCCGTAGTTTCTGTGTAATAGTGCTGTGGCACGCCGACTACGTGGTGTCGATTCACATTCACGATCGGATGAATAAATGGCATTTCCTGTTTAGTGAAGCAATCGTTAAAGCGATATTGTGGCGGGCAAAAAACGGGTTGAAAACCTTGATGACCATGCATTCCTTGATGATGCTGATGGTGTCCCCATCCCTGCTGACCATGTCCGCCTGACATTCCACAATGTCCTTGATTCATTTCTCCACCTCCTTATACCTTATTACATGCGAGCCAATAATTTTGTTACGGGCTGCCGCCATAGTATAGTGAAAAATAAATAGCAATGATCTTTATCAATAGAGATAAAGATCATTGCTATATTGTTAATAAACTATTTATAACTCACAGCTTCTAGGCGTAGAAGGCTTCTCATAACCTAGACTATTTTCAATTAATTCTAGTTTCTTCACAATAAATTTACACTCATTTAATGCGCCATGGACCGGAGCACCTTCGCCTACCATATTCTCAGAACGTAAAAAGTCAGAGTCACGACGCAACTCCAGCTCAGCTGGATGGATGTATTGACGCTCCATACTTTTTCACTCCTTCTTTTTTTTATATGATTCACAAGACAAAGCGAGCTTATTATCTTCTATTATATACTATACACAAACAAATTAACACTATTCTGTTTACTGCGCGTGAGTGAAGTCAAAGCTATGTGGGTATAGTACGATATCATCTATTTTTGAAGGAGAGAGTAACTATGAAACGAGATAGAATTATACTATTTGACGGCGAATGTAACTTCTGTGATGCAAGCGTTCAATTTATCATTAAACGTGACCCGTACAAACACTTTTCATTCGCTTCGTTACAAGACGATGTAGGTAGAAAACTTCGTAAAGACTACCAAATTTCTGATGACGTAGATAGCTTAGTATTGATTGAAAACGGTAAAGCCTATACAAAGTCAGGCGCAGCTTTACGTATCGCCAAAAAACTGGATGGTTTATGGCACTTGGCATTTCTATTCGTAGTTATCCCGCCAGCAATCCGCGACGTCGTCTACGACTATGTTGCAAAAAACCGATATAAATGGTTCGGTAAAAAGGAATTATCCTGCATGTTGCCTTCACCTGAGGATCGCCAACGTTTTATGGCATGAAGATTTTACCCATGACAAAAATTGAATACAGTAAATAAAAAACTGAAAGCAAGGTCCCATGTGTTGAGAGTTGCTTTCAGTCCTAGCCTTCCTATTCTTTGGAAGGCTTTTTATATGAAGTTAATTCCTTATACTCTCCGTCAGTGAAAGCACGAGATCTGGTTAAGAAACGTTTCCCTTCCACTCCTTCAAGCGAAAACATCCCTCCACGTCCGTCGACTACGTCAATAATCAGTTGTGTATGCTTCCAGTATTCAAACTGGCTCTTCATCATATAGAATGGCATGCCGCCAATATGCCCAAGCAAGATATCCTGATTACCAATAATCAAGTCTCCATCTTCGTAACACATCGGAGAAGATCCATCACAGCAACCGCCAGACTGGTGAAACATCAAAGGGCCGTGCTTATCTTTTAACCATTCTATAAGGGCCAACGCTTCTTCTGTTGCGACTACTCGATCTGGCATAGGAATTCCTCCATTCACTTCGGATCCTCCAGATAGATTCAATCAAAAGAATCCTAGTTTGCTTTCGTCGTAGCTAACTAGCATGTTCTTCGTCTGCTGATAATGTGCCAGCATTTGCAAGTGGTTTTCACGTCCGATTCCTGATGCTTTGTAGCCACCAAATGCAGCGTGTGCCGGATATGCATGATAGCAGTTCGTCCATACACGTCCTGCCTGAATACCACGACCGAAACGATACGCTGTATTCATATCGCGCGTCCATACACCTGAACCTAGTCCATATAATGTGTCATTCGCAATTTCTAGTGCTTCTTCTTTATCTTTGAATGTCGTAACCGCTACTACAGGACCAAAGATTTCTTCTTGGAAGATCCTCATTTTATTATGTCCTTTAAATACAGTCGGTTGCACATAATACCCCTCTGCAAGATCACCTTCAAGTTTGTTTTGCTCACCGCCCGTCAGACATTCTGCGCCTTCTTGTTTTCCAATGTCTAAGTAAGAAAGAATTTTCTCTAGTTGTTCAGTGGATGCCTGAGCACCCATCATAACCGTCGGATCCAAGGGATTTCCTACTTTGATCGCTTTAACACGCTCAAGTGCGCGTTCCATGAACTTGTCATAAATGGATTCCTGAATCAATGCACGGGACGGACATGTACAGACCTCACCTTGGTTCAATGCAAACATAACAAAACCTTCAACAGCCTTATCAAGGAATGCATCGTCTTGCGCCATGACATCCTCGAAGAAAATATTCGGAGATTTTCCGCCCAGTTCCAATGTAACCGGAATCAAGTTTTGAGAAGCGTACTGCATAATTAGACGACCTGTTGTCGTCTCCCCCGTAAAGGCAACTTTATTGATGCGCGGATTGGATGCTAGTGGTTTTCCTGCTTCCAGCCCGAAACCGTTGACTATATTCAGAACACCCGCTGGTAGTAAGTCTTCGATTAATTCAACCAATACCAAAATGGAAGCAGGTGTTTGCTCAGCTGGTTTTAACACGATACAGTTTCCTGCAGCCAATGCCGGAGCAAGTTTCCATACCGCCATCAGAATCGGGAAGTTCCACGGAATAATTTGCCCGACGACTCCTAACGGCTCGTGGAAATGGTAGGCTACTGTATCGTTATCAATTTGACTAACTCCGCCTTCTTGCGCACGAATTGCAGAAGCAAAGTATCTAAAATGATCCACTGCAAGCGGAAGATCGGCATTCAATGTTTCACGGATAGCTTTCCCGTTATCCCACGTTTCAGCTACAGCTAGCATTTCCAAGTTCTTTTCAATACGATCCGCTATCTTCAGCAAAATATTCGAACGTTCAGTGACTGATGTTTTTCCCCATGCATCTTTTGCTGCATGAGCTGCATCTAGAGCCAGTTCAATGTCTTCTTCTGTAGATCTAGCTACTTGGGTAAATACCTTACCTGTAACTGGCGTGGAATTATCAAAATACTGGCCTTTTACTGGTGCTGTCCACTTGCCACCGATGAAATTATCATAGCGTTCTTTGAACTGAACCTTTGAACCTTGTGTATTCGGATTTGCATAAACTAGATTTTCTGAAGCTTGTACCATACTGCGTCACACTCCCTGTTCTCATTAATTTGCTTGTATCCCAGCGCAATCGTTATGCACGCAAAGCTATTATACGAAACATAGTTTCACATTATTCCTAATGTGTACGCTTTTATAAGCTATCTATTATTTTAAACTATTCAGTAAGCGCTTTCAACAAAATGCCATTATAAAACAATGAAAAGGTTTTTGAAGTTCCAAGCCTATAAAGTTCGATCCAGCAAATGGCACCTCGGTGACTTGTTGTCGAGTAATAGAATGAAAGGCCGGAAGTATTGCAGCCAATAGATAAAACACAAAAGAAATAAGTGAAAAATTGGAGATATGGAAAAAACATAAGCAAAATGGAAAAATTGAACTGACAGCAGAGTCAATTGGAAAGTTGAACGTCCGAGTCAGAAAGCTTAATTCGGAACGGAGGAGTTTTCAAGAAACGATCAACTAGTAAAGCATAGTTAAATGAACCGCCGCAATTCACTATGGATTGCGGCGGTTCATTGTTAATTACACGTCATATAGCGCCAATAGTTATCTCCTAGCACACCCGTCAAATACGCCAATCCTTCACTTTCAGTACGATGCACAGGACGCCAGTTCTCGCCATCAATCGCTAAATAAATTTCATGATGAGGCGCATCATTATGATAGCCAACTAGATCTAAGTTACCTTGCTGATCCAAATGAGCTTTCATTTCATAGTGAATAGACGGTGAAGCGGTTAATGGATTGCCTACATCATGATTGATTGTAAAATGAACTTCTGTCGATTTCTCCTCCAACCGATCGATTTCTATACCCTCTACAGAAGCATGGGCATGACGCTTATACCGTTTCATAGTATTTAAGCCAATTGACGGCCCTGTTGCTTTCGTAAACCGCAGATTGCTGTCTCCTCCGATGAACTCTCCTTCTATATCTACACGGGTACGGAAGCTCTTTCCTTCAGGGTTAAAGTCCCGATCGTCTCCTGTAAAGTATGGAATCGACGAAAAAAGATTCGGGTTTTTTATGATATCTTCCTTTAAAAAAGTCGTGTAGCGGAACTTCCATTGCTTCACTTCATTTAACTTTTTCCTGTCAGCCACTGGAATGAGTAATCGATCCCGTTGCTTTACTCGCACGGAAAATGTATAGACTTCTTCTGTTGGTTTATTATTAGGATCTGGAGGCATAATCACTTCATACACTTTTGATGCGATTGATTTACTGACATTCATTTTCTGATTGCTATCAAGTAATGGGCGTGTTGCCACGACACTATATACTACCGCCTCAGAAGAACTTGTCTCGCGATCAATAAAACGATTATCCGTAATTGTCTCGATGTATTGTCCATTCCGGAAAACATCAAACTTCTCTACATCCTTAATCCACTCCCATGACAGAGCAATTTGTGATGGGGCGGCAATCGTTGTGATCACCAAGCGTTGTAAAGGATGTTCATCTTCCTGTACTTCTGTCAGAGGTGATGTCTGGATAACAATTACATCTCGAACCCGTCCTTCCTCCACTCGTTCCACTGTATATTGAAAAGGATATGACGGATCTAGCTCTCCATCCGTAAACTTTGGAGCCGTTCCTTCATATACTTGTCGGTCATTTTTATAGACACGGTAATAACCACCTGTGTCACTCCACGTGAATGATATATCATCCAATGAATGATTCATCTGTTGAATTTCGAATAATTTCTCCATTTGCGATCTGCTCCCTTTTATCTATTTCATCTGAAACAGTTATACGCCTTCAGATAATTATGTAACATTCAGCATATCGTTATACCTTTTCATCTATGCACAATCACTCATTTCCAATTACTTTGATCCTATAATGCCAGTATTATTTTAACCTTTTTCATGTATATGATATAATCAGCCTGTCTAATACATAGCCACCACTAGGGGCGCCTTTTATTGGCTGAGATGCAATTACGCAAACCCTTTGAACCTGATCTAGTACATACTAGCGGAGGAAAGTGGGTAGTTTTCATACCCAACCGCCCACCTATGCATGGGCTTTTTGTATATATACCTTTTTAAGGAGGAAAAGAAACATGCAGCTTATTCAAGAACTTCGTCAAAAGCAACCGCTCGTTCATTGCATGACAAACTTTGTAGTCGCGAATTTCCAGGCAAATGGGTTACTTGCAATAGGCGCTTCTCCCGTTATGGCGGATGCAGTGGAGGAGGCAGAAGACATTGCAAAAATTGCCGCTTGCAGTATTTTAAATATTGGTACATTGAAGCAACAAACAGTAGACGCAATGATTTTGGCGGGAAAAAGTGCCCGCGCAGCAGGAAAACCTGTAGTACTAGATCCAGTTGGTGCAGGTGCTACGGCTTTTCGTAAAGCTAGCGTTCTAAAAGTGTTGGACGAGGTAGATATCACACTAATCCGCTGTAATACAGGGGAACTTGCTGCGATTGCAGATGTTCCATGGGCCGCTAAGGGTGTTGACGCAGGAGAAGGTTCTGCCGACATCGAAAGTATAGCGAAAAAGACTGCCCTTAAGTACAACTGTCTCGTGGCGGTTTCAGGCGAAGTCGATTTAGTCACGGACGGCCATTCCACATTATCCATTACGGGCGGCCACCCGATGATGACCACCATAACCGGCACGGGTTGTTTACTCAGTTCTGTCACGGGTGCATTTCTCTCCGTAGGAATGGAACATCCCCTGGAAGCCGTAGCAGATGCACTTTCATTTTATAAACGGGCTGGTGAACAAACTGCAAAGGTTTCACATGGTCCTGGCGACTTTGCTGTAAACTTCTTAAATACCTTACATACATTGGATAACGAACGGAAAACAATTTCAGTATACTAGACAGGAGGTTTTTCGATTGACAGTACAAGTAGCATTGACCATTGCCGGTTCAGATAGCGGAGGAGGCGCAGGAATTCAGGCCGACTTAAAGACGTTTCAGGAGCTAGGTGTATACGGCACTTCTGCCATAACTGCAGTGACTGCTCAGAACACACACGGTGTTCACAGTGTTTATCCAATACAGACAGATGGAGTAATAGCACAAATTCGTGCAGTACTGGATGATTTTGATGTAAAAGCATGTAAAACTGGGATGCTGTTTTCGGCGGAAATCATTACTGAAGTAGCTGCGCTATTAAAGGAATACCCTCCGTTTCCTTTAGTCATTGACCCTGTCATGATTGCAAAGGGAGGACAGGCTTTATTGCAGCAACAGGCGATTGAAGCATTAAAAGAGCATTTACTACCGCTAGCTACCATTGTCACTCCAAATATTCCTGAAGCGGAAGTGCTAACCGGAATGAAAATACGAACAGACGAAGACATTCGGCAAGCTGCAGCCGCTTTTATCAAAATGGGAGCAAGAGCCGTCGTTATGAAAGGCGGTCACCGCAATGATGTACTGGATGCAAAGGATTATTACGCGGACGAAGAAGGGCAGTCATTCACTGTAACAACACCTTGGATTCAAACCAAAGATACACACGGGACCGGATGCACATTCGCAGCGGCTTTGACGAGTTTTCTGGCTAAGGGCTATTCTTTGACGGATGCAGTTGCCGAAGCGAAGCAATTCATACAGGCCGCGATTGAAAATGGCCTGAAGATTGGTTCAGGGCACGGACCAACCAATCACTGGGCATACGGTGAACTGAAAAAGGAGATGCACTGATGTCAAACATGGAAGTGAGGAAAGCATTAGGCTTATATTTTGTAATGGGTACACCAAACGCTCAGAGTCAGGATCCGTTAGCAATAGTAGAAGCGGCTCTTCGCGGTGGTGTCACATGTTTCCAGTTGCGTGAAAAGGGATCTAATGCGCTTGAAGGCGAGGCTTTGCTCGGATTCGCTAGAAAGTGTCAGGCACTTTGCAGATTGTATCGTGTTCCTTTCATCATCAATGACGATGTGGATTTGGCATTGGCCATTAATGCAGACGGGGTTCATGTAGGACAAGATGATGAACAGGCAGACAGCGTGCGTCAGCGAATTGGTCGGGATAAGTGGCTTGGAGTTTCAACTCACAATGCACATGAGGTACAAATTGCACAATCAATCGGGGCGAATTATGTAGGTCTGGGTCCGATCTATCCGACGTCAACCAAACTCGATGCTTCGGCAGTTGTAGGTACCACTCTAGTAGAAGAAATCCATACTGCGTTCCCTGACATGCCGATCGTCGCTATAGGCGGCATTACACTGGCTACTACCGGCTCTGTTATCCAAGCCGGGGCAGACGGTATAGCTGTGGTCTCCGCTATCGCATCGGCTAAAGATCCGCAGTACGCAGCAAGCGATTTATCAAACACTATACACTCTTTGTTGGCATGAATGGGGATCGTATGAATACACGGAAAATGATTTTCATGACAATGTTTGTCGCAATTGCAGTTGCCGGCTCTGCATTCGTTTCATTCCCTGCTGGTATCGCCAGAGCGTATCCCATACAGCATACTGTAAATGTCATAGTGGCGATCGTAATGGGTCCGGGGGCCGCTGTCGTGGTAGCGTTTATGACAGGACTCGTACGTATACTGACAGGGACAGGTTCACTGCTCGCATTTCCTGGCGGGATGATCGGTGCGTTTTTAGCTGGCGTATTATACCGGCGTTTCAAAAAGAATTGGAGTACAGGCATCGGGGAGGTTATCGGTACCGGTTTGATAGCACCATTGTTTGCAGTGCCTTATGCCAAAATCTTGATGGGCACGACCGTAACCGCTTTATTTTTCCTACCCCCTTTTCTTGTATCGACGGTGAGTGGGACAATTATCGGTCTATTATTAGCTCCAAGACTCTTGAAATTAAAGATTTTTAGAGATTTGCAGTAAGACCATGATGTAGGACAAAATGGTGGGCAAGCGTAATGAGGACAAACTTGTGTCCGGGAACGTTGATCAACGATGTTTTCTAGCTTCCAAATCATCTATTCTAAAAAGTAAGATCCGCAGAGAATAGTCTCTGCGGATCTTTTGTCGATTTCCCGGGAAATAGAGTGTATTATTTCCTCGTATAATGATAATAACTCTTCATTTCGTCCGCAGGCACCATATTTCCGCCCGTTCCCCATACAAGGTGCGTTGCGTTTTTGGAGTCTGCTAACGGTAATGTAGACTTAATAACTTGTACAGGTCCTGTCATACCAGCAAGTGCTGAAGGTTCCAGCCAGATGTCTTCACTATCCGCCAGCTCTTTAAGAAGCGTAAATAATGTCTGATCTTCTACCGTATAGCATCCTGTGAGGAATGGTTCCATCGTTTTTCCAACAAATGCAGAAGCTGTACCGACTGCTAAACCATCAGCCGCAGTTTTATTGTCCAAGCCAAAATCTGCAACCGAGACTTGGTCGTGCATTCCTGTCATCATACCAATCATCATGCACGGTGAGTGTGTCGGTTCAGCAAAGAAGCAATGCACATGATCACCTAAAGCCAATTTTAATCCGAATGCCACGCCGCCTGGTCCCCCGCCTACGCCGCAAGGTAAATAGACGAATAGAGGGTGCGCTTCATCGACAGTAATATTCTGCTCTTTCAATTGTGCCGCAACACGTTCCCCTGCCACTGCATATCCCATGAATAAATCCGTAGAGTTTTCATCATCCACAAAATGACAAGACGGATCAGCCTCTGCCTGACGCCGGCCTTCTTCTACTGCTTTACTGTAATCATCGATATACTCCACCACCTGAACGCCTTTGGAGCGCAGTAAATCCTTTTTCCACTGTTTGGCATCGGCTGACATATGCACCGTGACATTGAAGCCAAGCTTTGCACTCATAATACCAATACTCAATCCCAGATTCCCTGTCGAGCCTACAGCAATTTTGTGCTTCGCAAACAACTCTCGGAATCTCGGCGTATCGAATTGGCTGTAGTCTTTTGTAGGATCTAGCAATTGACTATCTACCGCAAGCGTCTCTGCATGCTTCAAAACTTCATAAATACCACCACGAGCCTTGATTGAACCTGAGATCGGCAACGCATTATCCTGTTTTAATAAAAGCTTTCCCGGAATATGGATAGCATACGCTTTTTCGAGTTCTTGCTTCATCTTTGGAATTGGGGTTAATGGGGATTCAATAATACCTTTATCCGTATCTGGAAAGACTTTCGCCAAATAGGGAGCGAATCTCTCCAGACGTTCGCTGGCGTCTACTATATCAACTTTTGATAAACGTGTCTTCAACAGGCCAGCTGCTACCAATTCGACAGAAGGATTTTTCCATAACACTTCCTTCTGCTCCATCACGCTTTGTAATAAGGGTAGCTTTACAAGCCATTCACTTTGCGTAATCTTATTCACTTATCACTCACTCCCTCGTTATGAATGTACGTCCGTGTAGATTTCACTCGAACCAGCCTTTTTCATTGAATAACGTAATCGCTTCAATACGATTACGAACTCCAAGTTTATCCAGTATGGTGGAGACATAATTACGGACAGTTCCGGGTGATAAAAACAGTTCAGCCGCAATCTGTTTCGTAGTTTTCCCTTCCGATACCAACTTAAGTACTTGAACTTCCCGCTCAGTCAATGGATTCTTCTCTTCTTCTTTCATATCAAATGCCATGTCAATTAATTCAGGTGCATAAATTCGGCGCCCTTCTATAATAGAATGAATCGATTTAACCAACTCTTCAATGGGATTATCTTTCAGCAAATATCCACGAACTCCTGCATTCCGCGCTCGTTCGAAATAACCTGCCCTAGCAAACGTCGTGAGAATAATAATTTGGCATTCCATATCTTGTAGTTCTTCTGCTGCATCCAAGCCGGTTTTAATCGGCATTTCAATATCCATTATACAAATATCTGGCTGTAGACTTTTCACCAAGTCTACAGCCTCCTGACCATTTTTAGCCTTGCCTACTACTTCCATATCTTCTTCCAGGTTCAACAACGACCCTAGTGCACCGAGCAGCATTCCTTGGTCTTCTGCAATTACAATGCGGATCATACGTTACCCCTCCTTTATTTGCTTTAAGACAGCAGGTACCATAATTGTTAGTTGAGTCCCTTTGTCACCTTTAATCGATAGTTTACCGTTGACGAACTCCAATCGTTCCTTCATGCCATCAAGCCCATTACCTGGTAAATTCACGCCATTTTGCGCGATACTAATCCCATTATCGTTTATTCTAATTACAAATGCCTTTTCTGTCTGTTCAAATATAATACAACATTGTTTTGCATAGCTGTGTCTTACTACATTATTGATTGCTTCTTTGAGACACATTACAAGTACGTTTTCAACAATAGGCGACACGTCGGGGAAATTGGGATTACCTTCTATATCCACTTCGATTTCAGCCGCCTTCAGCATTTGTTGGACGCGCACCAGTTCATCTTTAAGCTTCACACGTCGCATACCACTAACAAGATCTCGTACTTCTTTTAATGCCGTACTAGAAATTTGACGTATATCATGAATTTCTGCTTTTGCCGACTCGATATCCCGATCCATCAATCGAGAAGCTAGGTCACTCTTTAAACCGATCATGGATAACTTTTGTCCAAGCGTATCATGGAGATCTCGCGCAATACGCTCCCGCTCTTGAATGATCATCAGTTCTGATATACGTTCCCTTGCAATTTCCAACTGATCTTGAAGTAAGTCTCGTTTTTGACGGTTGTACAAATTAAATGGCAGTAATACTACTCCGATAACCGAGATAATAACAAAGTGTATTTGTGGTAAAAATAATTCAATTTCAAGAAAGAACCCCGCAACGATTGCTCCTATTAAAATCGCTATATGTAATCCGTAAATAATAAAAAAGCCTACTGGTCTTCTGATATTTCCAATAGAGAAAGCAATGAACAATGACAGATAAACATAGCCAAATAACAATGTCATCACGACCGTAATGACAATTTCAAAACTGATCCACATATACATAAGACCACTTTTTGACTTGGCGGAAAAATAATATGATAGAAAAAATAACACTAATAATATAATACCTATTGTTAAATTAAACGGAGAGGCACTTCGTAAAATAAAAAAGAAAGGCAATATACAAAATACAACCCAAGCATAAATACTCAGCCATGGGCTTTTCGGGAAAATACTATACCAGCTATACATCAGGTCTCATCGCCATCCTTTTCGTTTCATTGTAACAAATATTTTCTCTACTAGCTTCTTAAAGATATTAGGACAAAATAAAAAGGCGGAGAAGGATTGCTCCTTCTCCCGCCATTTTATGACAAGCGTGTACGTTTTGGTTTTAAATCAATCGACAACTTATCTTTTAGTGAATATTGTTTTGCTTCTTTGAATGTGATGAATTTTTTATTATTTGGATCATACAAACGGTAACGCAATGATTCAAAACTTGTCTTCAGTGTAATCGTTGTAGCTTTTTGCAATGGCGGAGTTAATTCATGCGCCATTTCCAAGTTATAGTTTGGTACACGTGGTGCCAAGTGGTGCACGTGGTGGAATCCGATATTGCCTGTTGCCCACTGAAGAGCACGTGGTAATTGATAGTATGAACTTCCTTCAACTGCTGCTTTAACGTAATCCCAATCAGATTCCTCTTCAAAATAAGAATCTTCAAATGTATGTTGGATGTAGAACAACCAAATACCAAGGGCACCAGCTGTGAACATCATAGTACCTTGAATCAGCAAGAATGCTTTCCAGCCAATCGCTACGATTAATACTGTATATACTGCAACTAAAATGATGTTGATTAAATACGTATTCATGCGCTCTTTCTTACGCGCGTCTTTACGGTTAAAACGACCTGAGATTAGCACCAAATATAAAGGTCCAAATCCAAACAAGACAATAGGGTTACGGTAAACACGATAACTGAAACGCTCGAACTTGGAAGCATTTTCATACTCTTCAACAGTCATAACCCAGATATCTCCAACACCCCGTTTATCTAAGTTTGAACTAGATGCGTGGTGAATCGAGTGCTCTCTTTTCCATTTTTCGTATGGGAATAATGTCAAGACGCCAGTGATTGTTCCAACAATATTATTCGCTTTCTTATTGCGGAAGAATGAACCGTGCGTGCAGTCATGGAAGATGATGAAGGTGCGAACTACAAAGAACGCTGCAACGATTGCCAACGCAATCGTTAATGTGACAGATACACTTAAGCTTTGGTAAGCCAGGAACCATAATATAAATATTGGCGGAATTGTATTGATCATCTGAACGATACTCTTTTTCAAATCAGATTTTGCGAAAGGCGCGACGTCTTTGTGCAGTTGCTTCGTTTGTTCTTTACTCATGTTTGAATTTCCCTCCTATTGGGTTTGCTAGTACATTAAGAATAACTTGTATACAGCAGGAGAGGTAGACTTAGATGTCATGACTTTGAGATGACAAATGTCATATGTTTTGAGACAGGCCCAACCATTCACGATACATGAGTTAGATCATTATATAACTTTGTTTTGGGTGCTAAAGTTAGATAGTATCCGCTTTTTTGACCTTCCGACATTTATCCCCACGTATTTCTACATTTCGCTGTACAATCTTTTTATAATCGTTCACAATATACAACAATAGAAAGGAATGTATACCGTGCGTGAATTATCACTTCGTTTATTATCCGTTTGGATTATTTGTATTCTATTTACCGGATTTTTCGCTTATATTGCACGATCGATTCATTTGCAAACGATCTCTAGTTTTGATGAACCTATAATAGACTTTGTACAAAGTGCAGAATCCAAGGGACTAACATCTTTGATGAAACTATTTACTACCATTGGTTCCACAACATCGGTTGCTCTACTAGCCATACTGACACTTAGCGTTCTTTTATGGAAGAAACACCGTGCCCAAGCAGTACTATTTGCTATAGCACTAGCTGGGACTGGCATTCTTAATCAAGTACTCAAATTCATCTTCAAACGGGAACGCCCTAACTTTCATCGTCTGATCGACATTGGCGGGTATAGCTTTCCTAGTGGACATACGATGATGGCATTCAGCCTCTATACAATACTCGCTTATATCGTATGGAGAAATCTAAAGACTACAGGAAGCCGAATTGCTATTACGATTCTTGCGGTTTTTATGATTATGATGATTGCAGTCAGTAGAATCTATTTAGGCGTTCATTTCCCAAGTGATATTGTCGGTGGCGCGCTCGCCAGTTCAGTGTTTTTATTTGGAGTTATTTTAATCTACCAGAGATTTCAACGTCAAAAATAGGGTTAAATCACAATGTAATACAGGGCTATCATAATAAAGAAAGTGGTTATGTGTATGTGGAAGGATTTTAAGGCGTTCGCGTTTAAAGGTAATATTTTTGATTTGGCAATCGGTGTCGTAATTGGTGCAGCTTTCGGAACAATCGTTTCTTCTTTAGTTGAAAATATTATGACACCACTCATCGGGATTTTATTAGGTGGTCTGGACTTTTCTTCATTGAGCTATACAATTGGCGATGCTAAAATTAAATATGGTCTATTCATTCAATCTATCATTGACTTCTTGATTGTAGCAGGTTCCATTTTCGTCTTCTTACGAGTACTTATGAAGTTGAAAATGAAGCCGGCAGAGATAGTTGAAGAAGAACCGGAAGAAAAACCATTAGATATGAAAGAAGAATTACTTACTGAAATTCGTGATTTATTAAAGAGCGAACGGTAAAATAGCGAACACTCGCTCAATTGGTCGTACAGCCGCCACAGTTGTCTTAGAAAGTCCATTGCAACGCGTCTGTCAAGGTGTTACAATTATAGGCAGGATACTGATCAAAGGAGTGGATATTCATGTGGTTCGTCTATATCATGTATGCATTGTTTGCATTTATTCTGGGTGGAACAATACTTGGACTAGTCCGTACGTTTAGCAGTAATAACTAATACAACATAACAGCAGTGAATGAGTGGGCTCTGGCCTTTTCATCCACTGCTGTTTTTATATACACTAAAATCAACTCTTTCTATTCCAGTGTATTAATCATATAGTGCACTTTGCAAAAAATAACAAGTTGATTACTTTAAATAAAAAGCGCAAGGCAGAAACGAGAAATCCGTCTCACCTCACGCTACTATTAATATTTCATCAATCTCCGCTGTTTACGAAGTTCACGTCGTGCAGGCGCTGTATCAAAAAGGCGCTTTTCTAACTCTGTTTCAGGATACACTTCTGCCACTGGTATCGGACGATTTGTGTCATCTACCGCAACCATCGTACAGAATGATTCCGTCGTCAACTTCACTTCACCTGTAACTAAGTTTTTGGAATGAACGGAAATAAACACTTCCATAGATGTGCGACCAACGGAAGTAACCACCGCTTCCAGTTCAATGACATCGCCAAGCAAGGCTGGAGAAACGAAATCGACCGAGTCGATCGAGGCCGTGACGGCAGCTCTAGTACCCGCGTGTTTCATAGCTGAAATAGCTGCGATCTCATCTATATAGGAAAGGACTTTCCCTCCAAAAATTGATTCAATATGGTTCGTGTCCGGCGGTAGGACCAGCTTACTTTGGATCGTTCTTGACTCGCTCATAGGTTTTCGTTCCGACATTGCGACATCTCCCTTTTTAGTACGCTCTTTTCAGTATACATAAAAGAAGGGAGTGAACGCCAATACTTGCTTGATGTATTGCATAGACGATTAGATAATTCTACGCACACTACACACATTTTTAGCATATGCGGATTTTCTCAGTTCGATTTGTTCAATTAATTTTCCAGTTGAAGGTGCGTGTAGTATTTTCCCGTTGCCCACATACATCGCTACATGATGAATACGCTGCTCTTCATTCTTGAAAAAGATTAAATCACCTTTTTGCCAATCCGCAGTGTCGAGCGAGATCGGTCTGCCTTCTTCTGCCTGATCCACTGCATCACGCGGCAAACAAATCCCACATGCTTCCCATATAGTACGGATGAATCCTGAACAATCAAAGCCCCAGGCGGATAACCCCCCCCATAAATAGGGTAAACCAATGAAGCGTCTTCCTATAGTAAGCGGACGGTGAATAGATTCTTCCCCCACACGCTCGACATCAGATGCATTTAACAGTTTCCATCCATGCGGGGTCCAGACGCGGATCTTCTTGCCACGTCTTTCTGCAATAGGAAAAATGGTATTGAAAGAAACACGTAAAAAGAATGTACCTGATTCATCAAACAAAGCTGCCTTTGGGTTAGTCACTCTGACAAACTCTTCCGTCTGTATTCGTTTCTTCATGGAAAGTTGAACAAGCGGCACCCAGCCAGGATAGCCTCGCGGATCTTTGCGGGTCGGCTGGGAGCTAGCAATTATACGCGCCCAGTCACCAACCACTTCTTCGACAATCACAGATTCGCCGTATAATAACTGCGTTTGAATTTGATTATTGTCACTTAGCGCTAAACGTTCTTCATAAGATAACTGGGAAAGCCATCTATCGATTTGCACAGGGTGATTCAAAGCAGGAAGATCGGCCACACGAGGAGAATCGGGATCGGTCCATACTGTTGCAACACTTACCGCGCACATCCATTTCTCATTCACATGCATGCTCCTTCACCCATTGCATCATCCGTTTCGAATCAAAACCTAGTCCTGACTCCTTACTAAATTCCATATGCGATCCGTGATAGCGCACGCCACCCGCAGAAAATTCTCCTGCCAATAATAGCGGGGCGTCTAAATCCACTCGCGTTATATTTGGTTGACTCGCTGCTATGTGGGCAGCTGCCGTCACGCCAATTGTTGTCTCCATCATACTTCCGACCATACACTCTATCCCATTTACTTCAGCTAATGCATTGATTTTCAAGGCTTCTCGGATTCCCCCCGACTTCATCAATTTGATATTCAGCACATCCACTGCGCGCATCCCCAGCAACTTTTTTGCATCTTTTGCTGAAAATAATGATTCATCTGCCATGATTGGCGTGCTTGTCTGTCTTGTCACGTCTCTCAAGCCTTCTACATCATATGCGGCAACTGGCTGTTCTATTAATTCCAAATCAACTCCGTCATCTTCCAACTGGCGAATAAGGCGTATAGCTTCTTTTGGTTTCCAGCCTTGATTGGCATCGAGGCGAATCGTGATACCTTGGCCGACGGTTTGACGAATAGCATGAATCCTTTCTCTTTCCTGTTGGAAATTACCTGTACCGACTTTCACTTTTAACGTATCGAAACCCTTGGCAACATGTTCTGCTGCTTCCTTGGCCATCTCAGTAGGTTTTCCGACACTGACCGTGAAATCTGTTTTTAGGCTTTGATGGTAGCCACCTAACATTTGTACTAAAGGTAAACCGCAAAGCTGCCCGAATAAATCATGTACCGCCATGTCAACTGCAGCCTTTGCACTCGTATTCCCTATAATCGCTTGTTGTATTCCTTCATATAATACTTCACGCTGTATGATATCTTGGCCAATCAATAGGGGTGCAAACACCTCATCAATAACATAACGAATGCTGCCGATGGAATCACCGGTTATGACATGCGTTGGCACCGCTTCCCCCCAGCCGATTAGACCGTCGTCAGTTGTTATTTTGATGATGACCGATTGCACGGCATGAACAGTTCGCAATGCCGTAACAAACGGTTTACGTAATAGAGATGACACGAGGAATGTTTCCACCGTGCGAATTTGCAATTACTCCACTCCCGGTAAGATAGTTAGCGTCTTGCTATTTGCATCCAAACGTCCTTTCACGCCAAATGGAATTGCGATATTCGGTTCACAATGACCAATACGGAATCCTTTTACAACAGGCTGATCAAATTTTCCGAAGTAATGTTCAAACACTTCATCCATTGTGAGTGAATCATTTGGCTTGCTCGGTGTCGCTTTAGCGAAATCACCTATCACGATACCTGCTGCTTCCCGAAGCTTACCTGCTAGACGTAATTGATTGAGTAGACGATCCACTTTATAAGGCTCTTCACCGACATCCTCAATTACAAGCAATCGATTATTCGTCTTAATCTCAAACTCACTACCTAGACTGTTGACTAGTTGCGTCAAATTACCACCGACCACTTCACCTTCCGCAACGCCACCTACAAGTGTTTCAAGTGGCGAGATTGCTTCGGAATAATGAATTTCTACTGGCGTAAATAATTGCCCGAACATTTTGCCCGACATCTCATGAAACTCATCTTGTGCGACACATGATGCAAGCATCGGTCCATGGAATGTAACGAGTCCAGCTCCTTGACGAATCGCAGTATGTAGATACGTAATATCACTGAACCCCCAAAACACTTTCGGATGGTCGTGGATTAAATCAAGATCCAGTTGCTCTGCGTAGCGTGCCGAGCCGTAACCACCACCCGCACAAAGAATTCCCTTCACTTCAGGATCTTTAAACATCTCGTGCAAGTCAGCGAGCCGTTCCTCATCAGCCCCTGCCAAATAACCATTTTTCTTATACACAGATTGTCCTAGCTTATAGCGCAGACCCAATTGCTCCAAAAATTGAAATGAACGCTCCAATAATTCACGTTCTACGGGACTAGCAGGTGCCACGATCCCAATTACATCACCCTGTACTAAATGTGCTGGACGAATCATTCTACTCATCACCCTTTCTACGTCCTACTTTATCATATTCAAGAAACTCCATCGTCATCACGAGATTTCGAATACAATGGAAATAGATTGTGGGTAATTTTTAAGTTATCCCCTTTATGAACAAATAATCCCCGACTTTTGTGCATATTACCTATAAAGTTACTTAAATAACAGAATAAGTTATTCACAAACTCTCTGCTGTGGATAGTTTTATTTACATGAAAAAACGGACAACTGAAATGTATCAGTTGTCCGCCACATGATTAGCTATTGGTTAGTTGATTTTTGGATGCGTTAATTAACGTCTGAACCTTCTCGTAATCTCCTTCATGAAGGGCCGTCACAATGGCACTTCCAACGATAACGCCGTCAGCAAGTCCACCAAGGGTGCGAACGTGTTCTGGAGTTGAGATACCGAATCCAGCGAGAACCGGAACGGAACTTGCTGCCTTTAGACGCTCCAAGTGACCTTCTAGTTCTTCTGTAAATGATGAACGCACACCTGTGATGCCGTTTACTGTCACTGCGTAAATGAAACCTTCTGCCGCTTTCGCAATAGCTTCTATACGTTCGGTAGGGCTAGTTAGGGAAACCAATTGGATCAATGCCACCTCAGTGTCTTTCAATGCATCTTTTAGTAAGCCACTTTCTTCAAGCGGGAGATCTGGAATAATTAAACCGTAGATACCACTCGCTTCACAATCTGCTGCTATAGACTGTAAACCATAGCTAAGCACAGGATTCAAATACGTCATGATCACTAAGGGAATCGTGACTTCTTCTTTGAATGAAGCAAGTTCTTTCATAATCTTTCGTAATGTAACGCCTTCAGCTAACGCTCGCTCACCAGCTTGCTGAATAACATCACCATCCGCTACCGGGTCGGAAAAAGGTATACCCACTTCAATAGCAGTTGCACCGGCTTCTTGCAAGAATAATATGTTCTTCTTCAACGTCTGTAATCCGCCGTCTCCTGCCATGATATACGGTACAAACGCCTTGTTTCCCTGTTCATTACACTGCATAATCGCTTGTGTTACTAGTTTTTTTGTCATATTGATTGACCTCCTAGCGCATCACGTACTGTTTGCATATCTTTGTCACCGCGCCCTGATAAACAGATAACGACTAGCTGATCTTCTTTCATTTCTTTCGCTAACTGCACTGCATAATAAACAGCGTGTGCACTTTCAAGAGCCGGAATAATTCCTTCTACACGTGAAAGTAATTGCACCGCTTCAAGTGCCTGTTGATCCGTAACGGAATCGTACTGTACGCGCTGAATATCAGCCAAATGGCAGTGCTCAGGTCCTACTGCAGGATAATCAAGACCAGCGGAGATGGAGTGCGCTTCTTGAATAAATCCGTCATCGTCCTGCAATACATACATGTAGGCACCGTGTAAAACGCCTTCTTGTTTACCCGCAATGGCTGCTGCATGTTTGCCTGTTGAAATTCCGCTACCAGCAGCTTCTACTCCGTACAACTTTACATCTTGATCATCAACGAACGGATGGAACATACCAATCGCATTACTGCCGCCACCAATGCAAGCTACGACTGCATTAGGTAGACGTCCCTCATGTTCTACAATTTGCCTACGTGTTTCATCACCAATAACGCGCTGGAAATCACGAACGATTTGTGGGAAAGGATGCGGACCCAATGCTGATCCAAGTATATAATGTGTATCTTCTACATTGGAAACCCAGTAGCGCAATGCTTCATTGACCGCATCTTTCAATGTACCTGAACCTTTGTCAACAGAAACCACTTTCGTACCGAGTAGTTCCATGCGGAAAACGTTTAGTTCTTGACGACGGATATCTTCTTTACCCATGAATACAACGCATTCAAGGCCGAGTAGAGCGCAAGCTGTAGCTGTCGCCACACCGTGTTGACCCGCTCCAGTTTCTGCTACAACTTTTTTCTTGCCCATACGTATCGCTAGTAACGCCTGGCCAAGAGAGTTATTAATCTTATGTGCACCTGTATGATTCAAATCTTCACGCTTCAAATAAATTTTTGCACCACCAGCATGCTTCGTCAACCGCTCTGCAAAAAACAGGGGAGTTTCACGACCTACAAACTCTTTCAAATAATAATCCAGTTCCTTTGAAAACGCAGGATCTAGCTGTGCTTCTTCGTAAGCAGTTTCTAACTCCTGCAATGCAGTCATAATGGTTTCCGGAACGAACTGTCCTCCGAATTTACCGTAGCGTCCTTTAGTTTCTGTTGTCATGATGATCTCTCCTACCCTTCGCTGTATGAATGAACGTCTGAATGCGTTCTGAATCTTTTTGCTTCTCTATCTCCACTCCACTTGATACGTCAACCATATATGGATTCACTTGCCCGAGCGCTTCCTGCACATTGCCTGCATGCAGTCCACCGGCTAAAATAATTTGCTCTTTTGATACCCCTACATCTTCAAGTAATGACCAGTCGAACGTCTTACCACTACCGCCTTTGTATTCAATACCTGGTGTATCGAATAAATAATAATCCACGTCATAGGTAGCAGCGAGTTTTACGTCATCTTCACTTGTAATAGCAAGTGCTTTTATAGAAGGTAACCCCACTTGTTTAATGAAAGCCGGAGTCTCATCTCCATGGTACTGGATGTAATCCAATGGCACTTCATTAAATATCTTAAGTAGCTGCTCTTTCGTTTCATCAACAAAGACTCCGATCTTTAATACGGACGGTGGAATGAGTTTCGCCAATTTCTGTGCTTGCTCTAGCGTTACTTCCCTGCGGCTTGGTGCAAAGACAAAACCTATAGCATCTGCGCCTGCATTTACAGCCGCTTGTACATGTTCCGGTTTCATCAGTCCGCAAATCTTTACTTTTGTCATGGGCGGTTCACGTGTTTTTCTACTTGTAATGCTTGCAGGGCTTCTTTTACTGAATCACTGCGCATCAAAGATTCTCCGACAAGTACTGCACTAGCTCCGGCTTTTGCCGCACGTTCTGCATCCTCAGGTCCCCAGATCCCGCTTTCACTGATGAACACACGCTCTTCATCAAACGGGAAGTGTGACGCAATCCGTTCCGTCTGCGCTAGATCTACCTCGAATGTGTGCAGATCACGGTTGTTGACACCGATAATTCTCGCATCGATTGACAATGCGCGTTGCAACTCGTCCGTGTTATGCACTTCCACTAGCACATCCAAACCTTCTTCGTTGGCATACGTATACAGACTTCCGAGTGTTTCGTCATCGAGTGCAGCCACTATTAATAAAATAACGGATGCACCTGCGCTTTTCGCTTGGTCAATCTGAATTTTATGGATGATAAAGTCTTTACATAACAATGCGATGGGCACAGCATCGGCTACTGCAGACAAGTCTTCAAATGATCCTTTGAAGAATTCATTATCAGTCAATACTGAAATACACGCAGCACCCGCTTCATAATAAGCTGTCGCTTGTTCAACCGGATTTGCACCTTCTGCAATCAAACCTTTAGAGGGCGATGCACGTTTCATCTCAGAAATAACTTGCAGTTTTTTCGCTTTTACCAACGTCTGATAGAGTGACGGACGTGTAATCTCCCGTTCTGGAAATGTCACGTTACTTGCTAGCAAATGATCCACTTCTATTTTCTTCTGTGCAATAATCTTATCTAAAATCGTCATTGGATAACCGCCTTTTGCCGAATCTTTTCGCTGTATGCGACGATGGCATCTAGTTTTTCTAGCGCCTTACCTGATAGAATACTTTCAGTAGCTACTTTCACACCTTCTTGAATTGTGGAAACTTGGCCATTTGCAAATAAACCGATTCCCGCATTTAACACGACTGTATCGAATTTTGGTCCACGTTCTCCATTTAAAATGGACCGGGTAGTTGCAGCATTTTCTACTGCATCTCCACCTTTAATAGCCGACAACGGTGCATATTCTAACCCTACGTCATCCGCAGTCAATGAAAATGGAATTAAATCACCATGATCGAGAAGTACGAATTCGTTCTGGCCCGCAAGAGATGCCTCATCCATTCCGCCTGCCCCACTTACAACAATCGCTCTCTCCCGCCCTAACATCCGGAGTACTGATGCGTATTCCATGATGAAATCCGGACGATTAATACCGGTAAATTGAGTTTCAAGCGATACGGGATTCGTCAAAGGTCCAACCAAATTGAAGATCGTTGTCTTACCAATTTTGTTGCGTATAGTGCCAATCCGTTTCATTTTCGGATGAACAGCGGGCGCGAATAAGAATGCAATTCCTTGTTGTTCCAGTAAGTTTTGCATATCCGATATCTGAAAGTCGGAATGAATGCCAAGTGCATCTAGGACATCCTGACTTCCCGATGCGCTGGAGATTTTACGGTTACCATGTTTCGCAACCTGGACCCCAGCACCCGCCAAAACAAATGCAGCCGTCGTACTAATATTGAATGTATTGACTCCGTCTCCACCCGTTCCGCAGTTATCTAGATAACGTGCTTCTTTCGGTGTTAAGTCATTTGCATATGACTTCATAACGGACGCCAATGCCGCTAGTTCATGTGAAGTTTCACCTTTTTTCGATAACGCGATCAAAAACTGTGCAATGAGATTTTCATCAGTTGCTTCATTGAACATCAGCTCGGCAGCTTCTTTCATCTCTTCATACATAAGGTGGCGTTGCTTCTCTACTATGCTTAAAAACTTCTCCATACTCATCTCTTCCCTTCTCGTCTAGATGTTCACTTGATCGTTTGGCACGGCTTGAACCTAGGCAATCACTTTGTCATTTCCGTTGCTTCTAGTAAAGAACGGGCTTTATTGGACGTTTCTTTATATTCTAATGAAGGTACAGAAGCCTCTACTATCCCGGCACCTGCCTGAATATACGCTTTGCCTTCTTTTACAAGCATTGTACGAATCGTCAATGCGAAGTCGATATTCCCATTTAGACCAATGTACCCGATGGCGCCACCGTAAATTCCGCGATGCTGGTCTTCTAGTTCATCAATCATATCCATAGCAACCGACTTAGGGGAACCTGTTACAGTGCCTGCTGGCATTGTCGCTTTCAGTGCATCCAACGCATGTAAGCCAGGTGCAAGGTCACCCGTCACCTCAGAAACTAAGTGCATAACATGTTCATAGCGAACTGTTTCCAAGTAATTTGAGACTTCAATCGTTTCGGGACGACAGACTTCTTGCAATTCTTTCTTGCTTACTTCCACTAACATATCGTGTTCGGACAGCTCTTTCGGATCATGGCGTAATTCTATTTCGAGTGCTTTGTCTTCCGCTTGATCTCGTCCTCTTCTGCGTGTGCCCGCAATCGGATTTGTTAATACTTTATCTCCAGTAACACGGACGAGACTTTCTGGTGACGTTCCGATTACCGTATGATCTTCGAACTCCATGTAATACATATATGGAGATGGATTGCGGCGGCGCAGTTTACGATACAACGCAAATGGGTCACCTGTAATATCTGCTTCAAAGCGACGTGACAAAACGACTTGTTCCGCCTGTCCTTCTTTAATCGCATCAATAACAATTTGGACACGACGCTCAAACTCTTCTTTAGAGATGGTACAACGATAATCAGATAGAGAAACACTATCCTCTTTATCGACGGAACCATTCACAATCATGTCTTCGATAGCGTCCAAGTCAGGCGCTTCGTATACCGGATTGATTTCTGTATGCAGTAACGTCACTTCGTGCAATTGATGGTCATAGATGACGATGGTGTCATAAATATTAAAGTAGACATCCGGCACCTGAAGATCATCAGCTGTTCGCTGTTCACCATTTCTAGCTGCGCCGTATCCTACATAACCAACCGCGCCGCCTGTAAACGGAAATCCTGCATCTTCCGTAATACGAGGCATGAGGCGCTTCAATAAAGTATAGAGATCCCCTTCGTGCGTATAGGTTCTATTCGTTGAGTAGACGATCTCTTCTACTACACCATCCCGACCTCGATAGGCTTTTTGGGGATTCAGTCCAATGAATGAATACCGCCCTGACCCATCTGCTTGCGAAGAACTCTCCAACAGGAATTTATGATTTCCTTTCAATCTTCTAAATATCAAAATAGGAGTTAAGGAATCTCCTTCAATCTTTCGCGTCGTTACCCGTAAGTTTTTCTGCTCTCTCATCATGATCATTCTCCTCTTCTCTATGGACTGTTGTATAATTCGTATGGTTAAATAGAAAAAGCCCTCTGCAAACAGAGCCAGTTAGCCTGTTGCAGAGGACGATTATGTAACCGCGTTGCCACCTCAAATTGAAGCGCCAAAGCACTCCCACTTTATGTGTTTTCACACTGCCCTTAACGCGGGCAAACGTCTGTTTTTTATCAAAACAGCTGCCATAAGTCCATTCACGAACGATGTGTATCAGTTTTCACCAGCCACTGATTCTCTAGGAAGCACATGCAATCGTTACTCTTCTTATTCCTATCTTTTCGCTATTCTCTTCTCTGCTAACTCATCTCATCTGCCGGGACGATTCCGCTATCGAAACCTTCTGTCCATCTAGTTATTATATTTATCTTAATATGCTGAATCTTTAATGTCAACAATTTCTTACGGGAAAAATGCTATAATTAGCTTAATGTAACAAGTGCGGGAGGAGAATCTATATGCGGATCAATAAATTTCTAAGTGGTGCAGGTATTGTATCCAGACGAGGTGCAGATCAGTGGATTGCTGACGGTCGTGTGAAAATCAACGGACAACTTGCGGAACTCGGAAGTAAAGTCGAGGCAGGCGATCAAGTAGAGGTCGATGGCAAGCTAGTCGAACAAGAAGAGCAGTTAGTGTATATTGCACTTAATAAACCAGTAGGTATCACTAGTACAACAGAACGTCATATTGAAGGTAATGTTGTAGACTTTGTTAACCACCCATTACGTATTTTCCACATCGGACGTTTAGACAAAGATTCCGATGGTTTATTACTATTAACGAACGATGGCGATATCGTCAATGAAATCCTAAGGGAAGAACATGGTCATGAAAAGGAATACATCGTGACCGTGGACAGTCCACTAACTGCCTCATTTATTTCACAAATGGAAAATGGAGTAAAGATTCTCGATACCGTAACGAAACCTTGTACGGTGAAAAAACTCGGACCTAAAACTTTTTCTATTATATTGACACAAGGTTTAAATCGTCAAATCCGCAGAATGTGCGCAGCGCTCGGCTATCATATACGCCGCTTGCAACGTGTGCGGATCCTTACTATTGAATTGGGTGATCTTCCAATTGGTGAATGGCGTGAATTAACAGATGCAGAGCGAAAGAAGTTGTTCAAAACACTTCATTACGAACCAAAAAGATAAAGGATCATGGAAGCCCCCTAAAGCTTCCATGGTCTTTTTTCTATGCAACGCTCTCATATTTCCAACAGCTCTAATAACCTAGATATATTTCCTTCAATAACTAGTTCAAAACTCTCTTATTCGTGCTATAATTAGACAGTTAATATATTTACTTCTACCTATTAGGTATTTTTATATAATTTCACAACTCTTAGCTTTCAAATTAAGGACTATTCTATTCCCCTAACTTTATTTAAAGAAAGGATGTGCCTTTATGCCGTTATATACTCCTAGTATTTCTTCACATCTATCCCCACTACTAGATGAAAAGTTCTGTATTTCACTTATCGATGTAAATGGTTATCTCACCTATGTAAATCAGATTTTTTGTGAGCTGACAGGTTATAGCGAAAATGAGTTGATAGGTAGAACATGGGCAAAGTTAAATAGAAATCTCTCTATTGAAGAGACGCTTCAGATGCTTACAAAGCACTTCATCCATGATACCGTCTATCAAGAATCTATACAAATTTACTCTAAGTCGGGTACCGTACACTGGTTGGATATCACTATTGTACCCATGTATGATACTGCCGGAAACTTAACGGGTTATCTCTCTCTTGATATTGATGTAACCGGATCAAAACTGGTATCAACTGAGTATCACAAAACACGTACCGACTTGCAAAACTTTAAATATGCACTGGATGAATCAGCAGTAGTGGTTATTACCAATCCGCAAGGTGTCATTACATATGTCAATGACCATTTCTGTGTCCTTTCGGAGTACTCACGTGAGGAACTGATCGGCAAAACACATCGGGTAGTCAACTCGGGTACACATTCTAAAAGCTTCTTTGCGGATATGTGGGACACAATTCGGTCGGGTCGAGTATGGAGAGGCGTGATCCGTAATAAATCTAAGTTTGGAAAGTTTTATTGGGTCCATACTACTATCGTTCCATTCATTGGTCCCGATGGTAAGCCGTTTCAATACATTTCTATTCGCCAAGACGTGACATCTCAGATGGAAGCGGAAAAGTCATTGGAATTGGCATTAAAAAATGATTTTACAATGACCGTAAAAAATCTTCAAAATGCTATTTTCAAGTATTCTTTTGATGAAAATAATCAAATCAATATAACATTACTGGAAGGAAAAGTAGCCGAACAACTTGGCGTCACTGCAAATACACTTAATCAGCTCATCTCCAATAATACCTTTCACTTGTCTACATTTAAGCGACAGCTTCTTGCGGCTTTACTTGGCCGAGTTGGACAGTTTGAAATTGACTATCATTCCAGAACCTTTCTAGTTTATCTCTCTCCTATTTTTGAAGGTGAGAATGTAGTCGAAGTTGTCGGTACCGCCAGTGATATTACCGATCGGAAAGAAGCTGAACGTTTAGTCGAACATATGGCATTTCACGACCACCTAACTGGATTACCGAATAGAAGGTTACTAAAACAGACGGTAGAAGACTTGATTGAGACCCGTGTAAACAACCAGGATCCTTTTGCCCTACTTTATATGGACTTGGATCGATTTAAGAATATCAATGATTCTATGGGCCATTATGTAGGTGATCAACTACTTAAAGCGGTTAGTAGAAGATTACAAACGCTCGTTAGACAAAATGACTTGGTCGGTCGACTTAGTGGAGACGAATTTCTTATATTGTGTTCTTCTATGACGAAACAAGGTGCCCAAATGGTCGCCCAGCGAATCGTCGATGAAGTATCAAAATCCTTCCTTATCGATTACTTAGAAATCTTTATTGCACCAAGTATCGGAATCAGTATGTTTCCAGACGATGGGGCAGAATACGATACGCTTATTCGTAATGCGGATTCTGCTATGTATTTAGCCAAACAATCGGGTAAAAGCACCTATCAATTTTTCACAGAAGAACTTTATAAAGACTTGATGGAACGAACGTTAATTGAGATGGAATTACGTCAAGTACTCCATAAAAAAGAATTGTCATTGCATTACCAGCCACAATATGAATTTAACACAGGAAATATAATTGGTGTAGAAGCATTGGTACGTTGGCAACATCCTTCTAGAGGTATGATACCTCCCGGACAATTCATATCTATAGCAGAAGAAACTGGCATGATTCTATCGATTGGTTTGTGGGTGCTAGAGACTGCTTGTAGACAGGCGAAAGAGTGGCAGGACTTAGGCTACACTTCACTATTAATGAGTGTAAATGTTTCGTTACGTCAGTTTAAAAGTATTAGTTTCGTGGCAGATGTTAAAGACACACTTCATAAAACGGGCCTGCAACCACAATATTTGAATATTGAAATTACAGAGAGTATGACATCTGACGTGGACTATTGCCAAAGTATTTTACAAGAGCTGCGTGCTATCGGCATTAAAATTAGTATCGATGATTTCGGAACAGGCTATTCTTCATTAAGTTATTTATCTAAGTTTCCTCTGACCCATCTTAAAATTGATCAATCTTTTGTCAGAGACCTGCATTCAAATTCGGTTATTGTCAAAGCTATTATTGATTTGGCTAAGAACTTACATTTACGAGTAATTGCTGAAGGAGTCGAAACTCACGAACAGGCCGAATTTCTCAAGAAACTTGAATGTGATGAAGCACAAGGTTTCTTGTATTCCCGCCCCGTACCCCCTAACGAACTTTTACAGTTACTTATTAATATAAAATCGTAAAATGTAGCCAGCAGACAGACGTCTGTTGGCTATTACTAGTATATGTGATTGTCAGTAAATTACATTTCCATCACAGTACTACTAGAAATATTATTCTTCCTATTAATTTTGTGCTATAGTTTTCTTTATATTTCAATTCTTTTGACATACGTAGATATCTACAGGGAGAGATGTGAATGCGTTCTACACAAATGCGGTATTCAATTACTGCGTTAGCCGGATTTCAATGGTTGTTCTTTATGTTCGCCAATACAGTTGTAATCCCTATTTCAGTCGGTACTGCTTTTGAGCTTGAGCAAATAGAAATTGTTTCTGCTATACAGCGCTCATTTATTTTTACGGGAATAGCTTGTTTACTGCAAGGAGCATTTGGACATCGATTGGCATTGATGGAAGGTCAGTCAGGTTTATGGTGGGGCGTAGTACTCAGCTTGGCCGGAACCGCGAGTGCAATGGGCTTAAGCTTAACTACAGTTGGAGGTAGTATTGCAGTAGGTGCCATGATTTCCGGTGCACTGATAGCTACACTTGGCATGCTCGGAATGGGTGATATTCTGAAGAAATGGTTTACACCTACTGTCATGTTCGTGTTTTTACTATTGTTGGCTAATCAGTTGATTACCATTTTCTTAAAAGGAATGATTGGTCTCAATGACGGTGAATTCATCAGTTTATCGAAAACTATATTTTCATTCGCTCTAGCGGGTCTGACAATTCTGGTTCATGTGAAAGGAAAAGGAATCATCAGTAGCTTGAATTTGCTTATCGGTATGACGGTCGGTTGGATTAGTGCTGTGCTGATTTTTCCTCAAGTAGCTACTGAAACGATAAAAACCACACCGTTTATCCAATGGTTTCCTTGGGGTGAACCGACACTTGAGATCGGTATCGTGATTACAGTGATCATTACAGGTTTATTGAATACGACGAATACAATCGCTACCCTAAAAGGTGCGGAAGATATATATGAAAAAGAAACTACTAAAACTCAGTATAAAACTTCATTTCTCATTACAGGTGGAATGAATATCGGAGCAGGTGCGTTAGGCCTCGTTCCGTATGCACCTTATGCATCATCTATCGGCTTTCTGCAGTCAAGCGGAATAAAGGACAGAGCTCCATTCTTTCTCGGGTCCATACTGTTTATCATACTCGGACTCGTACCTCCGTTAAGTGCATTTTTTTCGACTATCCCTCAAAGCGTCGGAAACACGGTATTATTTGTAGCATATTTACAGTTATTCCGGTCTGCTTTGCGCAACGTGGAAGGATTAACATTCGAACCTAAAACTATCTATCGGGTCGCATTACCTGCACTTCTTGGGTTATCCATCATGACACTGCCAGCCACTGTGTTTTCTTCACTTCCTGAGCTCATTCAACCTCTATTATCAAGCGGGTTGCTAGTAGGCATCTTGGCTGCACTCTTGATGGAATTAATTTCCTGGATTGCTCAGCGATTCGGTCATTCTACGTGAATAAAATTAAGTTCTGATTTACAGGATCAGGGCTGTTTGTATGTATAGACTAAGAAACGCTCTGCTTTGTCGTGAATTTGCAAATGTGTAATCGGAATCTCCGCTATTTTTTCGAATAATGGGTGACGATGCAAGAAATAAACATATTCATCAGTCGGATAATATAGAATGATTTCCAATGTACGAGGGGATTTTTCAACTGACTTTACAATCCGCTGAACTACAGTTCGAAAAATATCCAAAGAAAATGGATTAAAAAAGTAGAACGTCACGGCATCTGCCGGAATGATGTAACTCTCCGCTATACAGCATTCAAATGAAATAGATCCCGGTCTCTTAGGAAAGGCTTGCCGATAATCCGTTAAGTTGCTCATTGCATTTTGGTGTAACACACTATTCATTTCAATACCTATCGTGTCCAAACAAAAGAGGTGATTTACGTAAAAAGGTACTCTTCCTTTTCCACAGCCATAGTCGATCAAGCTTCCCTCTTTTAGGAGGTCATGTTCGGCAAATAAATAGTCTAGCACCTCATAAGGTGTTGCTTCATAACGATTATAATGAGAAGACTGATGATTCCACTCTCTAATACCAAGTGTTTGGATGTGTAAGCGTTTATCCATAGAGTGCTCCGGCATGGCTCTATCCCCTTTCTAGTGATCTGATAGTAAAGAAAACCTCGACATATTACTCATGCCGAGGTTCATCGGAAACGACGATGGTCTTATTACGTCCTGTACGTTTGGCTTCATACAGACTTTGATCAGCCAACTCAATAAGTCGGGCCGGATGGTTTGCATGAAGTGGATAAGCAGCTACCCCGGCTGAAATTGTAATGACTTCACCGCAAGGACTGACTGTGTCTTCCAACTTTTCACGAAGGCGTTCCGTGGTCAGATAAGCCGTAACTTTATCCGACTTCGGTAATAAGATGACGAATTCTTCTCCACCGTAGCGACAACAAATATCTTGCTCACGAATTGTTCGTTGCATCAAGTCCGCCAAGTAAATCAGTACTTTATCACCAACCGCATGACCGTAGCGATCATTGACACGTTTAAACTTATCTACATCAAAAATAATTAGAGCGAATGGCGTTCCTTCATCTACCCATTGCCTCATATAGCTATCCATCATGCGGCGATTCGGTAACTTCGTTAGAGGATCAGTTGTTGATTCGTGAATGAAGTAGTTCATCTCGTTTTTGAAGTAATCCAAACTATGTAACATAGCTCCTTTTAATTGTCTTGCTTCATAGTACCAATCGGAGATCATTTCCATTTTTTCTTTTTGATCAGACTCTGTACTGCTTTCTGTATAGTATGCCAACTTTTGAAGAGGTAAAGCAATCTTTCTTGAAAAATATCTAACCAAGAAAAACGAAAGAAGTAGTAACGGCAGAGATTTCAATGCCATTTCTAGCACCATTTCTTTCGCTGGAGCAACAGAAGTGTCCAGTTGTGTTTGCGAGACGATTCCCCATTCGGCAATAGGAATATAGGCATATCCGGCTAACATGGCTATTCCTTTTGTGTTGATTAGCTGTGTATAATTACTTTCTCCTGTAATTACTTTCTGAACCGCTGGATTGCTCGTAACATTCTCATTCAAGCGCTCTTTTTCTTGATGATAAATAAGTTTCCCGGCATAATCTACTACATAAACATATGAACCATTTTCATAATAATGGCTCCCTAAAAGTTTCTCTAATATATTGGGCTTATTTAGATAGATAGCTCCTCCTAAAAACCCCTTATACTCGCTACCTTCAAAGAGTGGGACGCTGATGAATATAATCGGTTCTCCTTCAATTCCAACGTAAGGCTGAGAGATTATTTTTCGCTTTTCCTTCAGAGCTTGTATTGCCCCAATTGACGTCAACTTCTCCCCAAGCAACTCAAGGCTCGGAGTGGACGTACTTAGTAGGATCCCTTCTGTAGAGACAATCGCAACGGAGTCAAATGTATTTGTTTCCAATCTAATCCGCTCTGTCAACGCATTCATTTGCATTTGTGAAGAAGGTTCCTTAAGTAGCGGAACCACGATTTCTGCATTAACTTCTAATGTGTTTAATATTTCACGTAAATACGTATCTGTAGTAGAAGTCAATTTTTGGACATATGCGTAGTTCGTTTCGAGAGTTGACTTTATTAAGTTTTTTTTATGCACTTGATATGCCACCGTAGTACTCGTTAGAAAGGTCAACACAATTGCCAGTATTGCCACGACTTGAATCAAGGTTTTCAAGGACCATCTCATTTGTTTCCTATTCTCCTTTTCCCTGTGGTGCTATCCTCCTATTATACCATAGAGCGAAGAGATGTTATGAGATTTTCTTCATTTTTAATACAATATATACCAGTAATTAAAATGTATTCCCCCCTCTTATCGACATTTCTTAATAGGAAATACCTACTCTGAATCCCTTATGATTTTGTTTCGATAGTTCATTATAAGCGAACGCAGCAGTATCACCGGTGGAGATCTGGGTGCCGTTAATCGGTAAGTACTCTCTTTCCGTCCGATAATTGCCGCTTGCTTCCCCATCTGGTAAATAGGTTGGGCATACTATCGTCCAATCTAAGCCGGAATCTTTCAACATAGTAAATACTTTATGGTGCTCCTCCGCCGCAAATGTCAATTTACGATGGGATTCATTCGATTGATAGCGTAACTTGGACGGTTCTGTTCGACTATTCAATATCCCTGCCGTCCCAATTGTGACGATTCTTTCGATGCCATATTCTTTCATCCCTTCAATAATGGCTTGCATTGCTTCTGTTAATGTAGTGGTTTTGTCAGTGCCCAGTGCACTGACGACTGCATCGGCACCCGCCATTGCTTTTTTTACTGCATCGGGGTTCCGTACGTCTCCTGCAATGATCATCAGTTTTTCTTGAGGTTCGCACTTCTCAGGTGATCGAACCAATGCCGTGATCTCATGTCCGTCAGTTAATGCACGGCGAACAATCTTACTACCTGTTCGGCCTGTTGCGCCAAATAGTACAATTTTCATCTACTATATCTCCTATCGTTTATTCATGTTAGAAACTCTTCTTGTTTCATGTTCGTGCATCACGTCAAATATGATTGATACATCGTGAATAGTGTACGATGCTTTTACTACTTTAATATGTTGTAAGCTTGGCCCAACGTTGCAGTGCGTAAACTCCACGCTGGAAGAATGTCAGGCTATTTTGGTATTCTTCTACATCCAGAGTGTATAACGCATCTTCGTTATTCCATATCCTATCAAAATACGCATTGATTTCATCGGTCAGCTCGCTGTCTGTAGGTGCTATAATTCGTAAATTCGCCTCCAGGTTATAATCACGCAACGTGCGCTCCGTTATATTGGAGGAGCCGTTTGTAATATACGTTTTGTCTGCTGTCTGAACCGTTACCAACTTGGTGTGATATTGACCAATTACGGTATTGTACCAACGCACGTTAATTTTATCATCTGTATTTTCCCTAATCTCTTGGACGACCGGGCGATTAGGTAAACCAGATTTTTTACTACCAAATGAGTTTTCATTCGGATCTAAGACAATCTCCACATTGACCCCACGATTAGCTGCTTCTTCTAACGGACGGATCACTTCCTGCTCTGAAAGATAAAACATCCCCATACGGATCACATCATCTTTCTTTGCTTTTTCAATATCACTCACCAAGGCATCCATAACCTTGCTTTCGGTCAAGTACTGCACTTGATAAGGTCCTTTTTGTTCTTCCGCTTGAATACGTGGCAACTTTCCACCCGATGAATATTGAAGCACAGCTTCCTCCGATTCCAATATGTCATTCTGAATTGGGCCTTGCACTTTGAATGCCACATTACCGTGTCGCCCACTAGCTGCGTGAGGATTAGAGGATGTAACTAATGCCGCTTGATCTGTCACGAGTGTTTTCCGATGATTTGCTTTCACGTTCAACAACTTCAAATAAGATGAAAGTTTCACATCAGGCGCATCACTTGCTAGGAAGTTAGGAAAACGATTTTTTCCGTTAAAATCAAACCACTGAAGAAAGATACGGTATCCACCTGAGTATAGAGGCATTGAATCACGTAATGGTTCCAAATCTGTATATACTACTTGTACACCCGCCTTTTCCAATGTTTTAAACCATTCAGACTCATAGGATTCATAGCCGGTATTTACTGGATCAGTTATGTAGACAATCGGCATGTCCGGAAATTCTTTCTTTTTCTCGACGAGTACATCCGTTAGTTGGTCTGCAATTTGAGGAAAGTCTTCTTTTTCATCATAGTAGTCGTCCATTAAAAAGAAGTCGAGTACAATAAACTCTTTCGCATCTTCAATCATTCGAAATACTTCATCGAAAATACGTAATTCTGATTTGTAGTGATCTTTCGACTTCGTCTTTGAGTACGTTAAATCATAAATGAACTCCACATTTTCTACTTGATGAAGTTCTCCTTTATAGGAAATACCGGGTGGCAATGGCTTATACGTGTGCCAAAGCATAACACCCATGTAGAGCAATGCAACGAAAAGTAATGCATAGGAAGCTATACGCTTTTTGGTCATTTTGCGTTTCTCTGTCGCCACAAGCTTTCTCCCCCTTTCTCTAGCTTTTTTTATGTACATGTTTCTAAACGTTTCGCATTGCGATATGACATGTACTATAATATTCCCGCTCGATCTTGCAATAAACTGTATAGATTATCATTAATTCATTGAAATATAAGGTCGTTCAGCATGCCACTCGATCGTTACAGGAACTTGAAACGTTTCTGATAGCAATTCATCTGTCAAAACTTCTTTTTTAGGGCCATTGGCTACAACTTTTCCTTCTTTCAGTAATAGTACATGGGTAATTTCGGGCACGAGTTCTTCTATATGATGTGTGACATAAACGAGATGCACATTCTGTTTTGCAGCTATTTCAAGCGAATCAAGAAATTGCTCTCTTGCCAAAACATCCAACCCAGAACACGGCTCATCCAAAATCAATAGTTCTGGATCACCCATCAAAGCGCGTGCGATCAGCACACGACGTTTTTCACCTTCAGAAAGAAGTCTGAATTTCTTTCCTTTCACATGGTTCAAACGAAAATCCTTTACTAAATAATCGGCACGTATCCAGTCTTCTGCTTTAATTTCATCATAAATGCCGAAGCTCGCATATTTACCACTGATGATAATTCGCTCTATCGATTCATTCCAGAAGTAATCAGAGAATTTTTCCAATGAACTACTGACAAAGCCGATCTTTTTACGTAATTCAGGTAAATATGCGCTTCCAAACTGTTTGCCTAGCACCTCTACTTCACCACTGGAAGGGATTTCATATGTAGAAATAATGGATAATAACGATGTCTTACCCGAGCCATTCAAGCCAAGCATCCCCCACTGCTGCCCTTGCTCAATTTCCCAAGTTATACCTTGCAAGATTTGATTATCGTCTCTATTAAATTGAACGTCTTTAACTTTTACAATCGCCACACATATTCTCCTCTCTGTGATAAAAGACCGGTTCGTGCTAAACGCTACGAACCGGCCTTTTCTATTTGTTCTTTTCTTTCTCTACTTCAATATACTTTTTCTTTTCTAGCTCTTGATATTTTCTATCGTTTTTCTCTTTTATTCTTCTTGCCCTTTCTGCTTCTCTGCGTGCTCTCTTTTCTTTTTCACTTTCTTTCCGTTTACGTTTTTTCTTGACTTCGCCTTCTACATGTTCAAATTGGCGAATATCTGTCGGTCTGACTGTAATCGGTTCCCTGGCTAGTAGCTTTGCCAATGAGAAGATCAGTAATAGAAGAAGTAAGGTAAACGGCAAGGCAGACACAAGTGATGCTGATTGCAAAGCTTCCAACCCACCTGCATACAATAATGCAGCCGCAATTGCAGTCATTAGGAATCCCCAGATGAACTTTACAATTAATGGAGGGAATAAACTGCCACGCGTTGTCATACTTGCTAGAATATACGTTGCTGAGTCAGCGGACGTAATCAAAAATGTGAAAATTAACACAATCGCCAAGAACGATACGAGACCCGTCATCGGCAAGTGTTGAAGCGTCGCGAAAATAGCTGACGTGACATCCTTGTCTACTTCTTGTGCGATTTGTGTACCATTACGCAAATCACTGTATAGTGCAGTTCCACCGAGTGTCGCAATCCACATACAAGAAAAGGCTGGTGGAATGACCATCACACCCATGATGAATTCTCTAATTGTTCGTCCCTTCGATACACGTGCAACGAATGCACCTACGAAAGGAGACCAAGCGATCGTCCAAGCCCAGTAGAAAATAGTCCAATCTTTCACCCACGTGCCGCCTTGATAAGGCTGAAGACGCAAACTGTACGTAATGAAATTATTAATATAATCTCCAATCGCCAGCGTAAAGGTTTCCAATATAAATACTTTCGGTCCTACCAAAAAGAAGAATAGTAATAATGCAATCGCCATACCCAAGTTAAAGTTACCTAGATATGCAATACCTTTACTTAGGCCTGAAGCTGCGGACGTCATGTATGCTGCGAACACTACGGCAATGATCAGCAGTTGAATCGTAAACGTACTCTTAATATTAAAGACATACTCCAGTCCACCACTCATCTGTAAAACACCCATGCCAAGCGAAGTAGCAATACCCATGACAGTTGCTATTACCGCAAATGAATCGATACCTGTCTTCACGTGACGATTACTTCCGATCAAAGGCTCAAGCGCCGTTGAAATCAAACCGTCCTTCTTTTTCCGGAACTGGAGAAACCCAATAACCAGTCCTACTATACCAAAGATGGCCCATTGTGAAATGCCCCAGTGGAAGAAAGAATACCCCATCGCAACGCGTGCTGCCTCTTCCGTATGTGATTCAATACCTGCAATAGGCGACTTGAAATAGTGACTCATTGGTTCCGCCACACCCCAGAACACTAGCCCTACGCCGAAACCGGCAGAAAAGAGCATGCCAATCCACGTGAAAAATGGATATTCTGGGCGTTCTGAATCTCCACCCAAACGAATAGCTCCAAATTTACTAATTGTCAATCCAACTAAAAAAATAATGACAATAAATACAGCAAGTAAATAGAACCATCCAAAGTTATCTGTCGTGAAATGAAAAAGCCTTTCGGCAACCACACCAAACCGTCCAGGTATAGTCGCTCCTAATACGACGAGTATAAGGATAAATACGGCAGAAATAGAGAACACGGGATTTTTCCAGAACTTTTTGTCCAAACTTATCGACTCCTAGTGTTCATTTGGTAACTCTCTCACTACACTCTTTACCCCGATTTCCAGAGATATAACGTACTTCTGCCTATATAAATAACAGAATTAGAAATTACCAAATAGATTATAACAGTCTATATTACACATCAAAAAAGACATCTTCAAGAGAAAATGCCTTTTTCCATATGTATTCAGTGTGCTTCATTCTCTATTCCGTACGACCAGTGCAAGGCTTGTAGAAAAATTTCGCTTAATTCTTTCTTAGGGATTGCCAGGTGACGTGAAATCCGCTCTACTGATTCCCAATTGAAGTGCTCTACTGCTTCTATTAGCTCCATGTAAGGGCTCATTTCAGTTGGCTTGCCATTTAACGTATCCATAATGACATCAGATAAAGAAAGTAGTGGCAAAACATCTTCCCATTTACGCTGCATCACTGCGTCAATTAATGAAAACATACCTGTAAGAAAATATTCGTCTTTATTTGGTTTTCTTTTATACTTCGCTAGCAGTTCACATGCCCGTGCGCGACGAAGTGATAATTCAATCAGTGCTTTAACACGACCATCTCGTAGACCTTGACCTAACTCATGCAACATCAAAACTTGTAGCCATTTCTTTGTCTCATTTAACCCGATCATCATAATCGCTTGCTTAATGGAGCTGATTTGGCGCGGTATATCGAAGGCTAATGAGTTTATAAAGCGTAATAATTTATAGGAAATCGATACATCGCGCATGATTAAATCGGATAGCTGATTGATAGACTGGGAATCATTTTGGAAATATTTAATAATTTGCAAATGGGTTAATGTATTAGATGGAATTTCCGCACCTTTAATAATGTCGGGTTTTGCGAAAAAATAGCCTTGAAACAAATCATAACCACTCTTCAATGCAAGCTGGTAATCAGCCTCCGTCTCAACTTTTTCTGCTAATAAGGTGATCGATGGATAGCTTTTCAAAAATGCGATGATGCGATGTTTCTCCTCTATACTCGTTTGCATGAAATCTACTTTAATAATGTCCACGAGTTCAAATAACTGAGAATATGTAACATATTGTTCTTGTAAAATAAAATCATCCAGCGCCAGCGTAAATCCCGCTTCCTTAAACATCTGTAACCGACGTAACAAAGCAGACGTTATTTCCACGTCTTCCAGAATCTCAATCACTACCTGATCAGGGTTCAGACTCATAAATACATCCTGCGCAAGTAGTTCACCTGAGAAATTTATGAACGAACGCACACCGCTCGTCACCTGATCTATTCCAACGGAGAGAAAAGTATTAATCAATAGACCGATTGTAGCCTGTTCAGGATTTATATCTGGAAAGAAGTTTTCTTCGCTATTTCGATACAATAGTTCATATGCATAAATCTCTCCTGATCGATTTAAGATTGGCTGTCTTCCGATAAATATGGAGTAATCATCCATCTATTCCATCTCCGTGTTTCATTTGAACGTCCCCTTCATTATATGTATTCATCTTAGGGCATTACTGAAGCTACATATTCCCACAATTAATTCATTCAGATAATTTATTACTCCTTCTATTGTACTAGAATATTCATTATTAATAAATATATTAATTAGATATAACTATACTAAGAGCCATCTATTACCGTGATCACTTTATTTGTTACACGGAGGGATTATCTTTAGTCATATACCATAAGATCATTACATATCTTGCGAAGAGGAGTTGATAACGAATGGATGATACGTTCAGAGGAAGTTATGAACCGTATATTTCTCCATGCGATCCGTGTCCACCTGTACTAGTTAAAACATTTTCCTTGCCGCCTCAGCTTTTCATGAATTTTCAACCCGCGTCACTTCCACAATTTTCACCTGCTGAAGCCCTGCAACATGGGTCGTTGTGGCCAGCGCTAGTTGACGGCTATTCAAAAAGGGAGGGGATCTCCTAATGGATGCAACCGAACGAAGAGACATGTTGAAGAATGTGCAGCAAGCCGATTTTGTGGTAGTCGAACTGACACTCTACACCAACACGCATCCTGACGATCAGGAAGCACTTACGCAATGGCGACTTGCCATTAAAGAAGCAGCAAGTCTGAGAAAAATGTACGAAAAGCGTTTCGGACCGCTTTCCTTACATTCCATACCATCGGAACAAGCAATAGATACGGGCTGGCGCTGGAACCAAGCACCTTGGCCATGGCAAATGTAGTCTCAAATATGCACTATGTTACTGGAGGGAATGTTAATGTGGGTCTATGAGAAAAAGTTATTGTATCCGGTAGAAGTCAAAGAGTGTAACCCAAAACTTGCGAGATACATTGCAGAGCAATATGGCGGTGCAGATGGCGAACTGGCTGCTGCTTTACGCTATATGAATCAGCGATACACCGTTCCTGATAAGGTCATCGGTGTACTGAATGATATTGCAACTGAAGAGTTTTCCCATTTGGAGATGCTTGCCACTATGATTTACAAATTAACGAAAGATGCGACCCCTGAACAACTTGAAGAAGCCGGACTTGGTCCACATTACGTCAATCACGGCCATGCGTTGTTTTATGAAAATGCGGGCGGTGTACCCTTCACGACTACGTATATCCAGGCAAAGGGAGATCCAATAGCTGATCTGTATGAAGATATCGCAGCGGAAGAAAAAGCACGCGCTACGTATCAATGGATCATCAATGTCTCAGACGATGCATGGATTAATGATTCTCTTAAATTTCTAAGAGAAAGAGAAAACGTGCATTCCCTGCGTTTCCGCGAAGCGGTCGAAATCTTGAAAGATGAACGGGACAGGAAAAAAATCTTCTAATATGAATGGGTCTCCTTTTTCTCTTTTCAATAGAGAGAAGGAGACCTTTTTAGTGTTTAATAACAGGGATTCAATGGTATCTTTTGTAGAGAGGGTTGATACGGAGGTGTTCTTTTTGTTAAAACGAAGAATGAAAAACGCACATCGTTCACAAGAAATTATTAATGTCTTTTTGAGAAATGGATTCAGTCATATCTTATTTCGACTTGGACTGACCGATCGAAAGTTTACTTCTACGGATGAACAAGTTGATCTAAATTTATACCACGTTGGCAAAAAATTAAGAACTGCATTGGAACAACTTGGACCAACTTTTGTTAAGCTTGGACAAATTGCCAGCGGCCGTCGTGATTTAGTACCAGAGGAAATTGCTTCAGAACTTGAAAAACTACAGGACCATGTAGAGTCCTTCCCATTTGAAGTCGTAAAAGAAATAATTGAACATCAATTAGGTGGAACAATTGAAGAACTCTTCTTGGAATTCAATGAAAAACCACTTGCCTCGGCTTCCATAGGCCAAGTGCATACCGCTCGCTTGCCTAGCGGTGAACAAGTAGCAGTGAAAGTACAGCGGCCTAATATCCAACAACAGATCAATACGGACTTAGCAATCTTGCACGACTTGGCAGGATTTCTTGAGAAGAATATGGACTGGGCGAAAGCGTATCATATAAAAGACTTAATTTATGAGTTCTCTCACTCTCTACGGGAAGAACTAGACTATCAACTAGAAGGTCGTAACGCAGAACGAATCTCGCAACAATTTGCAAAAGACCCTACTATTCAAGTTCCTGTTGTGTACGATGAATACACTACACGTGTGGTTTTAACGGCAGGATTGGTCACCGGTATTAAAGTGAGCAATATCGGTCAACTGGACCGCGAAGGATATAATCGCCAAGTTATTGCAGAAAGAATTGCGGATTCCATGCTTTCTCAAGTAATGGAAAATGGCTTTTTCCACGGTGATCCTCATCCAGGTAATATCTTCATTGCACCTGGAAACGTTATTCATTATGTAGATTTCGGTATGGTCGGCCAACTAAGTAAAGAAATGACTTATCATTTCATTTCCTTACTTATTGCATTGCAAAAAGGTAATATTGCTAGAATAATCGATGTCTTCGAAGCTATGAATATTTTGCATGAAAACACTAACACCGATGCATTATATCGTGATTTGCAGATTATTCAGCGAAAGTATTATGAGACGTCACTTACGGATTTAAGGTTAGGCAATGTATTCATGGAAATTTTCTCAATTGCTTATCGACACCGAATACGCTTACCGAATGAAATCGCTATTCTTGTCAAAGTGATTCTTACACTTGAAGGTGTACTAGGAAAGTTGGATCCTTCATTCAGCATTATGAAAGCTATTGAACCGTATGGTAAAAAGATGGTATTTAAACAATTTGACCCACGCTATCTACTGGAAAATGGTTGGCACACTTTTATCAGGAATGCCGAAGTTTTATCCGAATTGCCTAACGATATGAAAAAAGCCATCAAAACTATACAAAAAGGTAAAGTAGAATTGGATGTAGGCTTGAAGCAAACGAATATCATTTTTCGCCGACTCGATAAAATTGCGAACCGCCTTTCATTAAGTATTGTGTTATTGGCGTTTAGTATTCTTATGGTTGGACTGATTATCGGTTCTGCTATCGCTGGGCAAACTGCGCTCTTCTTAAAATTGCCACTTATTGAAGTCGGCGCGATCATCGCATCGCTAATGTTTATTTATCTGCTATTTTCCATCATTCGTTCCGGAAGAATATAGTCCTCTGTTTACCTCCCGGCAATTGGGGAATAAGAATAGCAGATTACTATTTTTCGATGGGAGGATTTTATGTGAAGAAAGAACATCAAGTAAACGAAGAGAGTAAAAACAAACAATTGGAGACATTCCGTGCATATGACGACAAACATTCTATGACAACAAATCAAGGTTTAAAGATTTCAGAGGATGAGCATTCACTAAAAGTAGGGACACGTGGTCCAACATTGATGGAGGATTTCCATTTCCGAGAGAAAATGACGCATTTTGACCACGAACGAATTCCTGAGCGGGTTGTTCATGCACGAGGCTTTGCGGCACATGGTGAATTCGAAGTCTATGAGTCCATGAAGAAATATACGAAAGCAGGATTCTTACAAGAACCAGGTGTCAAAACTCCTGTATTCACCAGATTCTCTAGTGTAGCAGGAAGTAAAGGTTCTGCTGAAACAGTGCGTGACGCACGAGGTTTCGCTGTGAAGTTTTATACGCAAGAAGGGAACTATGATTTAGTCGGAAATAATATACCGGTATTCTTTATTCAAGACGCTATTAAATTTCCAGACCTAATACATGCCGTGAAGCCTGAGCCACATAATGAAATGCCGCAAGCTGCGTCTGCACATGATACATTCTGGGATTACGTAGCGAATAATCAAGAATCCGCACATATGGTCATGTGGCAAATGTCCGATCGTGCAATTCCACGGAGCTTCCGTATGATGGAAGGTTTTGGTGTACACACGTTTCGCTTCGTAAACGAACAAGGTGAAGCTCATTTTGTGAAATTTCATTGGAAGCCAAAGCTCGGTGCCCACTCATTAGTTTGGGATGAAGCGCAGAAGATTAACGGGAAAGACCCGGACTTCCACCGCCGTGATTTATGGGAATCGATTGAAAATGGAAATTTCGTGGAATTTGAACTTGGCGTACAATTACTAGAAGAAAAAGATGAATTCAAATTTGATTTTGATATTTTAGATCCTACCAAGCTATGGCCTGAAGAAGATATTCCGGTAAAAATCATTGGGAAAATGACGTTAAACCGAAATGTAGACAATGTGTTTGCAGAAATGGAGCAAGTTGCATTCCATCCAGGTAATGTTGTGCCGGGAATTGATTTCTCGAACGATCCATTGCTACAAGGTAGATTATTCTCTTATACAGATACACAGTTAATACGTCTTGGCGGACCTAATTTCCATGAGTTGCCTATCAACCGACCAGTCTGTCCGTTCCATAATAACCAGCGTGACGGATATGGTAGACAGACGATCAATGTCGGACAAACTCACTATCATAAAAATTCTTTATCCAACAATAAACCCGATACGACTCCCGGGGAAGACGGCGGATATGTACATTACCAAGAGAAGGTAGAGGGCCGCAAAGTACAAGCGCGAAGCGATTCGTTTAAGGACCACTTTTCACAAGCCCGTTTATTTTGGAATAGTATGTCTGACCCGGAAAAAGAGCATATCATCGCCGCATTCAGCTTTGAAATTGGAAAAGTGAATGATATGAATGTGAGAAAACAAGCCGTAGATATGTTTGCTAATGTCGATATGGATATGGCCACCCAAGTTGCAGATGCAGTGGGTGTCGAGGCACCAACAGATGTTGCGCAGTCCACTGAATCTAAGTCTTCCCCTGCCCTTAGTCAGGAAAACATGGTGAAGGTGCCGGATACTCGTACAGTGGCGGTATTGATCGCAGACCAGTTTGACGATGAAGCACTTGAGCCATTTTTGAAAGCTTCATTGGATGCAGGTATGACGATTGATATTGTGAGCGAGAAGTTTGGCAAGCTTACGGGTAAGAACGGAGCTACAGTCGATGTAGACGAAACGTTGTTGACAGTTCACTCCGTCCTATACGATGCGTTGTATGTCGTCGGCGGACAGGCGAAGCAACAACAGAAGTTCGAGGCGGATGTCGCTGATTTCGTCAATGAAGCGTATATGCATTTCAAACCAATTGGCTCTGCTCCAGCGGCTAAAGGGTTGATGGAGAAGACAAAAGTCAAACCAGGTCCTGGCATTCTGACGAACTTGACGGTTTCAGGTGAAGGCAAGCAGTGGGTTGAGGCAGTTGCACACCACCGTTTCTGGGATCGTAATATTTACGCATAATCACAAACTAAGGCTGTCGCAAGAAGATCCACTTTTTGCGGCAGCCTTTTTATGCACAGGTTTAAGTTAATAATTAGTAACGTGTTACTTGTCTACTTCTTCTCCAATATGCCAATAAACTTCGAGGCTGCTGGTGATAAAGATACCGCCTTTAGGTAGCATACGCCGATGCTCCGCTTTGGTATGGCTTTCAGAAATTCTACTTCCTGTAGCATGCCACGTTCTAAGTATTCTTCCGAGAATTCTTTCACCACACACGCAATGCCCAAATTAATTTGAGCAAATTCCAGCAACAACTCATGCGACCCCAGTTCAAATTCAGGATCAATCTTTACACCTTCCTTCAACAGAAACTCCTCTACATACTGCCGCGAATTGGATTTCGACTCCAGTAATATCAAAGGCAACCTCGAAAGCTCATGCAAAGGCACAGGTTTCAAAAACAACTTTTTAAATCGTTCGCCATAAACGAAGGTATCCTGCACATCGAAACAAACACGCTTCTCCAACGAATCATCTTCTATTGGAAAATTACAAACTGCAATATCCACTTCGCCAGATTTCAACGCGGCGATTAGCTCTAATGTAGTACCATTAATAATTTTGAAACGGATACCCGGAAAACTCGTATGAAAAGCTTCCAGATAGGGGAGCAGATAATAACGCGAGATCGTGTCCCCTACCCCTATTTTTAATTCACCCGATGATAGATTCTTCAATTCCTGCAACTTTTCATTGCCTGCCTCGATTAAATTCAGTGCCGAATTGACATACTCGTAGAGCAAGGAGCCTTCATCGGTCAATGACACTCCTTTGGATGTACGATTGAATAGACGTGTATCCAATGCCCCTTCTAGCTGCGATATGATTTGACTGACAGCAGGTTGTGTCATAAATAAACTTCGGGCGGCTTTTGAGAAGCTTTCATTATGCACAACTGTACGGAAGACTTTATACCACTCTAAGTTGATCGACATATAAACTCTCCTTATATCCCTTATTAAGTATATTAATTTTACTTATATCATAAATGGACGGTATAATACAAAGAAGAGAGTTCAAATTGAGTTTCACTAAGGAGCGATTGTTTTGGGAAGAGTTGTTGGAACGGTTGTTAGAGGATTGCGTTGCCCAATTATTAATGAAGGTGACAATATTGATCAAATCGTAGTGGATAGTGTATTAGAAGCTTCTGAAAAAGAAAATATTACGTTTCAAGACAAAGATATCGTATCCATCACGGAATCGATCGTAGCGCGTGCACAAGGAAATTATGCAACAATCGATGATATCGCAAAAGATGTTGAAGCGAAATTCGGTAATGATACTATTGGCGTTATTTTCCCTATTCTTAGTCGTAACCGCTTTGGAAACTGCTTACGCGGTATTGCAAAAGGTGCGAAGAAAATCGTTTTAATGCTTAGCTACCCTTCCGATGAGGTGGGTAACCACTTAGTCGAGCTTGATCGTCTAGATGAAAAGGGAGTTAACCCGTGGACTGACGTATTGACTGAAGCTGAGTTCCGTGAACATTTCGGTGATAATAAACACCCATTCACAGGTGTTGACTATATTGAATACTATAAATCATTGATGGACGAGTTCGGTGTTGAACATGAAGTTATATTCTCCAATAACGCGCGAACGATTTTAGATTATACAAAAACTGTATTGACTTGCGATATTCACTCACGCTTCAGAACAAAGCGCATTTTGGAAGCAAACGGTGCCGAAAAGATTTACGGTTTGGATGATATCTTGAGAACTTCTATTGACGGCAGTGGATACAATGAAGAGTTCGGATTACTTGGCGCAAACAAAGCGCAAGAGGACAGTATCAAATTGTTCCCTCATAGCTGTCAGCCTATAGTGGATAACATTCAGAACATGTTAAAAAAAGAAACAGGCAAGCATATTGAAGTGATGATTTACGGAGATGGCGCATTTAAAGATCCAGTGGGTAAGATTTGGGAACTGGCTGATCCAGTTGTATCCCCTGCATACACAGACGGGCTTGACGGTATTCCAAATGAAGTGAAACTAAAATACTTAGCCGATAATGATTTCTCTGAATTACGCGGAGAAGAATTAAAGAATGCTGTGTCCGAATTCATCGAGAACAAAGATTCAAATTTAATGGGATCTATGGCGTCACAAGGAACAACTCCTCGTAAGCTAACGGATTTAATCGGATCCTTATCAGATTTGACTTCAGGTAGCGGAGACAAAGGTACCCCTATTGTCTTTATTCAAGGCTATTTCGATAACTTCACAAACTAACAAATTACACCTGTGAGCATCCTCACAGGTGTTTCTTTATTTTATCGCCCATGTATTATAAACAGATCTTTCTATGCTACAATGGACGTAATTTACGTGAAGTTCATATGAAAAGACACTACTATCATGTAGTGTCTTTTCATACAGTTTAACATTTCATTCCACGATAGCACGTTGGCGCATCTGACTGAATAGCATGAATAAGCCAAGCGCGATTAGTACTACAACCATGAGAACCAAATACATTTGTTGGTAGCCGATAATCGGTACAAGCAATCCGAGTACATACGGACCAAAGCCAAAACCCATGTCCAAGAAGATGAAGAACGTGGATGTAGCAACACCTAAGCGCTCAGGTTTAACGCCTTGCAACGCAATCGCTTGCGCACATGATTGAAAGTTTCCAAACCCGAGTCCAAGAACACCACCCGCAAGCAATAGCATCCAACCTGCATTTGTCTCACTTAATAATAACAAGCCGCCAGCAAATAATGATAATGAAGGATAGACGACAAACTTACTCCCCTTTACATCCAATAGTTTTCCCGTGTATGGTCTCGAGAGCAATACAGCAATGGCGTATACTAAAAAGAAGAAGCTGGCTGCACTGACTAAGTTGAGTTCCGCTGCATAGAACGAAATGAATGACAGCACACCAGAATAAGCAATAGCAGCTAACAAAGTCACGAACGCGATCGGTAATGCGCGCACTTCTACTAATCCGTTAACTCTAAATTTCTTTGTTGGTGTTTGTCCATTCTTTTTAGGCATGACCATAGGGTTTTTCTTAACAAAAGAGAACATGGCTGCACAACTAACACTGAGTGCTAGACAAAACATAAAGAGTACGGTGAAATGATAGTGCTGACTTAGGAAAATACCGAAAAACGGCCCAACCGCTGTAGCCAGGACCGAGCTTAAACTGAAATACCCAATACCTTCACCTCGACGTGAAGGGGGTAGCATTTGAGCTACCATCGTGCCAGTGGCGGTCGAAGATATACCAAGTCCAACTCCATGAAAGAATCGGTTTACCATCAATAGTGGTAAGTTTTCTACACCAAGATAAAAGACGGATGCCAATACAGAGACTAACAATCCTATCAATAGAATCCTCCGGCTACCGACCTTTTCTATTAACCCACCTACTGCAAGGCGTGCACAAAGTGTCCCAATGATGAAAATACCTGACACGAGACCTGCAACACTAGTTGATACGCCATACTCCTTCACTGAATAAGGCCCAATGGTAACTATAAGTAAATACATTACTAGCATTAAGAAGAAGTTGATGATAGATATAACGATAAAGTCTTTTGTCCAAATGGCCCTATTTTCCATTTTACCACTCTCTCATTTATGAAGATTTTTATTCGCTCGTTTTTCTATACGAATGCCCACTTCTAAATCTTCCTCTGTGGCATCTTCGAGTAAATTCTCATAAAACACTTCCAAGTCTACCATACTATTTGATATTGTTGTTCATCCTTGTTTTGCTAGACAACTTTAATGACACTCCGATTTTCAACTTTTCTACGTGCTGCAATTTCCGCTAACGTCATTTTACCCGAAATCATACATAAACTATATCGTTAATCGACATTCGAGTAGTACCACATCCTTAAACTGAACAATAGTAAAAGGCAAACCCCGATGTGAGGTTTGCCTTTTGACGTGTATATTATTGTGCAATGGCTTCCAATGAATGAACGACCATTTTTGCAGCATGTGCTCGCGTTGTGGGATGGTTTGGCATGAATTTGCCATTGTCTCCCGTTGCGATATTCATTTGATAAAGACCTGCTATTGCCCACTGTGTGTCTTTTGAGAACTTCTGAATATCTGTAAACGGTGCAGCCACTGTTGGAGTGAAAGGCTTTCCAGTTGCTACTTCATACGTTCGGCTAAGTACCAATGCCAACTGCGCACGCGTAATGGGCTTGTTTGGCATGAAGTGACCATTGACTCCATTTACTAAATCATGATCGTAAGCCGCTTGAATATCCATCTTGGTGCTGTCCGCGTAATCTGCTAAATCAGTAAATGCCCATTTTGTGCTTTTAGGTTTTAAATCTAGCGCACGGACAATGATTGAAATAGCTTGTGCACGTGTCAGTGATGCGTCCGGTCGGAAAGTGTGGTCTGCATAGCCACTAACAATACCTTTCTGTGCTGCCATTTCGATTACTTCTTTAGCCCAATGATTTGTGATATCTGTAAACACCATGGTTGGCTCTTTATCTACTGTGTATTTAGTATTCAAGTGTTGTATGCTCCTCGTGCCGTTCTGATTAACGGCTTGAACAGAGAAGTGATACTCCTTATTCGGCTCAAGATCTGTAATTTCATAGGACAATACAGGAGACATCACTTCGCCTACCATTTTATCACCAGCAAAGACTTGATACGTCGAGACCATTCCCGTATCAATAACCGGTTTCCAGTTTAACTCTACTGTTGTCGCATTTTTGGCTGTGACAGTAAGCGCATCTTTGGCAAACCATGAATAGTTCTCCATCAATGATTTATGGAAAGCCTCCATCACTACTTTGTAGCCCGCTTGACTTAAATGAATATTTTTAGGATTAGGCAGGTACGTATAAGGATCCTCGGCAATTTTCTTTGATGTCTCTACAAACTGTGCTGTAGTGCCTGTCATGCCTTTTTTAATCGCGTCATTTAACGCTATGACGAGCTGATTCACTACGGGTTGGTTTTGTGGACTCAAGTAAGGGAATGGATTGTAATAGCCCATCACATATACTTGTGCAGCCGGGTTCAGTTGATAAATTTTAGCCAAGATCTTTTGCGTATTCATCCCGACTTTCATTATAGCTGCCTGTAATTCCTCTGGGTTGAATTGCGGTGTGCCTTTGTCATCAAACGTAAACTTTGGCAACACATCATTTGCGCCAATTGTTAACGTAATGAGATCTGCTTCTTTCACCGATTGATGAAGGCTAGCTGTTTTATCAGAATGTCCGATCCCTACAATCGGCTTCGTGACATCCATCTCAAAATCCCTTAAGACATCGTCTGTTTTATAGCCTGGGTACGAAAACCCTTTATTGCTAGCTTGCAATACTTCACTTGTAGCCAGTTCCTCTGCTAAAAAGTCTGTATAGCCTTTACCTAGTTCGTTATTCGGTGTGACACCCGCCGCTAATGAATCCCCAAGCGCTAAATAATTAATAGGTGAAATCCACGTAGGTGCTTTTTCAGGATCTGCAGCAGACGCTTGTAACGGCAGGATAGCCATTTGCAAAACTAAGGCAAATGCCAACACAACATAGCTATACGACTTTTTGGTCATTATACATACCACCTTTCTATTTTCAGATTATTGTAATTTTAATAATAGTCGCTAGCTTGCCAGTTTGTCAAATCTCAGTTCGAACGTCCCACAGTTCTGGAAAAAAGCGATGATCAAGTACAGATTTTAGATAATGAACACCCGAAGAGCCGCCTGTACCTTTCTTAAAACCAATAATGCGCTCCACTGTTTTCATATGCCTAAAGCGCCATTGTTGATGGCTGTCTTCGATATCCACTAGCTTTTCTGCCAATTGATACAAATCCCAATTTTGATCTACATTGCGATAGACTTCAAGCCATGCAGCCGCAACACTCGGATCTCCTTCGTAAGTAATTGAAAAATCACGTGTTAGTAAGTTCGTATTGATAGCAAAGCCTGCACGTGCCAACGCTTGAATAGCTACATCGTAAATTCCTGGTGCTTGATACGCTTTCGCTAATCTCGCTGACAGCTCGGGATCCTTTTCATAGATTTTAATAATATGTGGTTGCTTATAACCTAAAGCAAACTCAATCAAACGATTTTGATAGGATTGGAACCCTGAGGCCTTACCTAAACTGTCCCGAAATTCCATGTACTCGGCAGGTGTCAACGTAGCTAGTACATCCCACGCTTGAATAATTTGAGTCTGAACTTTCGAGACGCGAGCAAGCATTTTGAACGCTTCCGGTAACTCATCTTGCTGAATTGATTCGATTGCTGATTCCAACTCATGTAAAATCAGCTTCATCCACAATTCATTTACTTGATGAATCACGATGAAAAGCATTTCATCATGATGTCCTGACAAACGTTCTTGGCTCGATAGCACCTTATCTAAATGTAAATACTCACCGTACGTCATCGATTCACGAAAATCGGTGTGAATTCCCTTCTCCTTCATGGCTGCAACCTCCTCACGACTGCACGGACGGGACTTCCATCCGCATCTTCTAGTGCCAATGGTAATGCAACTAATTCATAATATCCTTCTTCCAATGAATGCAATACTAGATTCTCGATGATGATCACATCATTGCGATATAACGAATGGTGACCAGGTAGATCTTTACTAGTCTCTGAATCAACAGATGGCATATCCACACCAATTAGACGTATACCCCGCTCTTTCAATAACGGTCCGACATCCTCTCCGATAACCGTGAAGTTCTCAGGAAACTTCGTTGATGTTGGATGACTCCCGGTTTTCAATAATAAGCGTTCTGCGCCTCCGAAATCAAACGGCTCCAAGTCTGCCTTTGTCACACAGCTAACTCCTGTCACATCTACCAAACAAGCTTTGCCAATATACAAATCCACTGGTAAATCCAAGATTTTCAAGCCATCATCATCATAATGGAAAGGTGCATCCGTATGCGTGCCGATATGCGTACTCATCGTTAATTTGCCGATATTAACGGAACCGGATTGCTCTTTCGTTACGGCTACTTCATAGGAAAACGGTGTGTCGCCAGGCCACTCCGCAATACGTTGATTCAAAGGTTGTGTAATATCGATCCACTGATTCGTCATGCAATCACCCCGCGCTCATTCGGAAACTGTTTATATAGATCTTCTTGCATAATCTTTTTGAGGATTTGTACTGTTTGCCAAATGTCTTCGAATGAATTATACAATGCAACTGGTGCTAATCTAATACCATCAGGTGCACGGAAGTCTGGAACGACGCCTTGTGCTTTCAATGCTTGACAGATTCTTGCTGCTTCCTTGTGCTGTAGCAATAAGTGGCCTCCACGCGTATCATCTAGTGGATTCCCAATACCAAAAGAATACGCACCTAGTTCATCCTCTATACAACTCAACATAAAGCTTGTCAGTTTCAATGACTTTTTACGGATTCCCTCCATTCCAAGCTCCTCGAACATTTCGAGTGAACCGAGTAGCGGAGCCAGGCTCAATATATGCGGTGTGCCTATTTGGTATGCACCTGCATCTGTTGCAGGCGTCATTCTATGATTCATATCAAATTGCTTCATCTTATCGGAGCCGAACCATCCTGCAAGTCCTGCTTCTATACCAAAATGTCTTTCGTTGACGAATAAACCGCCAACGGATCCAGGTCCGCCATTCAAGTGTTTATATGTACACCAAAAAGCGAAATCTACGTCCCAATCGTGAAGTGCATGCGTTACAGATCCAACCGAATGCGATAAATCGAATCCAATTGGAATATCTCTTTCTCTTGCCGCTTGCGTAAGCATTTTCATATCTAGTACTTGACCACTACGATATAAAACGGATGGCAGTACAATCAATGCGACATCCTCCGTCATGGCATTAATGATTTGGTTTTCATCCAACGTCAGACCATCTTCACTTTTCACACGAACCAGATGCTCTTCCGGATCCAGGCCTTGTACACGAATCTGACTTTGTAACGCATAAATATCTGACGGAAAATTTAATTCATCCGCTAGTATTTTCATTCGTTTCTTCGAAGGTCGATAAAATGTAGAAATCATTTGATGTAGATTCGTCGTAGTGGAACCTGTCGCAATCACTTCGGATTTTTTACCTCCCACTAGTGGTGCCATTCTTCCACCTATTTGTTCTGCCATGTAAAACCACGGATGCGTTCCCTCCGTCCAGCCATCAATTGCAAGTGTCTTCCAAGCGTCTAACAGTTCGAATAACTTTTTCTCTGCACGCTTTGATAATAATCCAAGTGAATTACCATCCATGTAGATTTTCTCTAACGGTAAATAAAATTCTTCTCTGTAAGATGCTAGTAAATCTTGCTGATCTAATGTTTTTGCGTACTCTAATGTATTGGAGTTCATATATATTCTCCTTTCTAACTGTACATAAATAATACCATACTGGCTTTATATGTAGTCTGAATAATGGCATGACCTCCCGCGACATTCTATACTAGACTTTATTGAAAAGGAGGCTTTCATCACTATGGAAACATTTACAGAACAGGCCGTGGCAATCATTCAGGCTATTCCTCCAGGTCGTGTGATGACCTATGGACAAGTGGCCGCAGAAGCAGGCAACCCTCGGGGCGCAAGACAAATCTCACGCATTTTACATTCGATGAGTGCTAAATATGAATTGCCTTGGCATCGCATCATTAATGCACAAGGCGGGATCTCTACTCCGGAAAATGCAGAAGGTAAAGGCGAGACGCAACGTGAACGATTGCTCGCGGAAGGTGTTCAATTCAACGAAAATGGTCGTGTCTCTCTCGATACGTATCGCTGGCACCCTGATTGAAAGGAAGTATGTTAATGAGCGGTTAGTACATCGTTATGATCACTTAGGCAAGCTAATAGAGCGTTCACGGGAGTTAATAGAGCGCCCGTGAAGTATCATAGAGCGGTGGAAGATGAACTATGCTCGCTTAATCTAATTAATGAGCGCAAAGGCTGTTTTCCTTCAATTTCAACACAAAAAATCGCTTGGCATCTAATGTGCCAAGCGTTATCTGTATCTATACTTGTAATAAACTCAAAAACTTTTTTGTACGCTCATGTTTTGGATAGTTGAAGATCTCAGCTGGCGCACCGCGTTCTACAATGACACCCTGATCAATAAAGATTACTTCATCGGCAACTTCCTTAGCGAACCTCATTTCATGCGTTACAACAGCCATCGTCATACCTTCATGCGCTAGATCCTTCATAACTCGAAGTACCTCGCCAACAAGTTCAGGATCCAGAGCAGATGTCGGTTCATCGAATAACATGACTTTCGGATCCATCGCAAGCGCTCGTGCAATCGCAACACGCTGTTGCTGACCACCCGAAAGTTGGAAAGAATACTTGTCTTTATGTTCAGCCAACCCTACTTTATCAAGTAACAGTTCTGCCTTCTTCACAGCTTCCTTACGCGATAGTCCTTTGACTGTAGTAAGTCCTTCTGTTACATTGCCTGTCGTTGTTAGATGAGGAAACAGATTATAGCTTTGAAATACCATTCCCGTCAATCGTCGGAATGCACTGATAGATTTTTTAGAGACCGCCGAATTAAAGTCTAACTTCTGCCCATCTATAGACAGCACCCCACTATTCGGTGTTTCAAGCACATTCAAACAACGTAACAACGTAGATTTACCAGAACCCGAAGGCCCAATTATCACGACCACTTTTCCCTGTTCGATTTCTAAATCTACATTTTTTATCACTTCTTGTGATCCGAAAGACTTTTTCAGTCCTTGTATAGAAATCATGATAATCCCCCCGTCTTACCGACAACACGATCCAGGCGTATTTCAATTCTTCCTTGAATAATCGACAAGATGAAACAAATCACCCAATATACAAGAGCTGCCATGACATAGACGAATAAAAACTCATAGTTCATGGAGGCAATTTCTTGCGCCCGTCTGAATGTCTCAGCTACTAAAATCGTAGCTGCGAGAGACGTATCTTTTACCAGTCCAATAAAGGAATTCGAAAGCGGTGGCACAGAAACTCTGGCTGCTTGTGGTAAAACAATCTTCCGCAATGCCTGCGAGTAATTCATTCCAATAGAATATGCTGCTTCCCACTGTCCTTTAGGAATGGACAGTATTGCCGCTCGAATGATTTCCGAGGCATAGGCACCAACATTCAGTGAAAATCCTATGATCGCGGACGGGAAAGGATCAATGGTAATTCCGATTGTTGGCAAACCGTAGAATATGATAAATAATTGTACAAGCAAAGGCGTTCCACGGATGATTGATACATACACCCGCGCTATTGCCCGCAAGAATTTACTAGATGAAATTCTTGCCAAGGCAGTAAATATTGCAATGATCAATCCAATACTAAATGCGATGATTGCTAAGGGAATCGTATACTTAATAGCCCCTTCAATCAAAGGCCCGATGGATGTTGATGCGATTTCCTGGAATCTCTGTATCCGTTCGGGACTTAGCGCAATCGTATTAAGATACATCTTCGCCGAACCATTTTTCGGAAATCGTCTTCAATGTACCGTCTTCACGCATCGCATCCAACGCTTTGTTTATTTCCTCTATTAAGTCCTCATTGCCTTGTCTGAATAAAAAAGCGCTCTCCGATTGATTATCTTTGGAGATTTCTTCTTCTTCTACAATTTTAATAGGCGCATCAGGTTTTTGCTTCAAGTAATCGAGTGCAGAAAGTTTGTCATTGTACGTACCATCTACTCGTTTAGAAATGACTAAGTCGACGCCTTGGTTGAAACCGTCAATCTTTATAATTTCCGCACCAAAAGCTTTCGCTAGTTCACCGTAGTTACTTGTCAATGTCTGCGCAGCTTTTTTTCCTTCCATTCCATCAAACGCAATATCAGAGTCTTCACGAACAACTAAAACAGAATTCGAGTGCGTATATGCTTGAGAGAATTCATACTTTGCTTTGCGCTCTTCATTAATACCGACTTGGTTGGCAATCATGTCAAACCGTTTTGCATCTAATCCTGCGAAAACAGCATCCCACTGTGTTTCAAAAAACTTTGCTTCCACCCCTAGACGTTTAGCCACTTCTTGTGTAACTTCTACATCATAGCCTGTGAGCTTTCCCGATTCATCATGAAAAGAGAAAGGTGCGTATGTTCCTTCCGTTCCTACATTGAGCACACCGGTTGCGAGTACATCTTCAAGCAGACCGTCTTGCTCTGTTGGTTTTTCAGCGGAGTCGTTAGGCTTACTTTCTTCTTTGCCGCCACATGCTACCAAAAAAGCAGCCAATAAAACGATCATAAATGGTATAAGTACTTTCTTCATTTATAAAACCCCACTATTCTTATAAGTATTTGTTGTTTAGAATCATAAAAGATTGTGTAGACTCTGTCAACATCTAAATCTTATATCGTATGTTATTACACTATACAGAATTCATCATCAAAACTAAATACTTCTTTCTTAAAATAGTAAAATAATAATATGATCCCTTACACGTTTTAATTATCTAAAGAAAGGGCATACAATCGCTATACTACTAACTTAGGGGTTGGATCACATGGATCAAGGATATGAGAACACACGAAGGAAATTAAATAAAACATTGAAGCCATCATGGGTTTTCGCAATCGCACTCGGCTCGTCTGTTGGTTGGGGCGCGTTCATCTTACCAGGAGATTGGATTCAATCTTCCGGACCACTTGGCGCAGTCATTGGATTAGGAATTGGAGCACTCGTGATGATGATCATCGCCTCCAGCTATGGCGTAATGATCAAGAAGTTTCCGGTTTCTGGAGGCGGATTTACATATGCTTTTGTGGCGGCGGGTAAAATATGGGCGTTTATTTGCGGCTGGTTCTTGTCACTCGGATATATATCAATTGTCGCATTGAATGCTTCTGCACTCACTTTATTACTGAAGTTTTTAGCGCCTGGATTTATGAAACAAGGGTTTCTGTATAACGTTGCGGGGTGGGACGTCTACATACCCGAAATACTCATTGCCAGTTTAGTGATTTTAGTATTTGCGTTTATTAACACGACAGGAACGAGTATTTCAGGTCGGATTCAATTTTATTTCAGCGTCTTACTCGTTGCTGGTGTCCTAGTACTCGGTATCTTCACATTCGCTGGGGCCGAACAACCACTTGCGAATATGCAACCTTTGTTTAAAGGTAACCAGTCCATTATTACTTCTATACTTGTAGTATTGGCGATTGCACCATGGGCATACGTTGGATTTGATAATGTGCCACAAGCCGCGGAAGAATTTAACTTCTCTCCCCGTAAAGCAACTATGCTAATTGTAGCTTCTCTTTTCACTTCATTCATAATCTATGCAATCATGATTGGCTTAACTAGCTGGACATACCCTGCATCAGCAAGTATCGGAAGCGGTGATTTATGGATAACAGGTGATGTGGTTCAATCCGCACTAGGGGTTGGAGGATTAGCTGTTATGGCAGTGGCGATTGTCATGGGCATCTTCACTGGTTTGAATGGATTCTTCATGTCTTCTAGTCGTCTATTATTCTCTATGGCGCGCGCACGTGCGTTACCTAACTTCTTCCGTGGGATGACAGCTAACCAAACGCCTAAATGGGGGATTTGGTTCGTAGCATTCATTACATTGCCGACACCATGGTTTGGTCGTCAAGCATTGACATGGATCGTTGACATGTCTTCAACGGGCGTATCCGTAGCCTACTTCTTCACTTGTCTCGCAGCATTTAAAGTACTTGCTTTTGGCAAAGAAGAAATGGGACGCGAAATTGCACCATTAAAAAAGTTCTTGGCATTACTAGGTATGGTGGCGAGTGGGTCATTCTTGGCATTATTACTTGTGCCAAACTCTCCAGCAACACTCACAACTCCTTCATACATACTGTTATTCGCTTGGACAATCGTTGGAGTAGTCTTCTATACGGCTATCCGCAAGCGTTATAACAGCCTAACGCAAGAAGAAACCGAGTATTACGTATTAGGTAAATCCATCGAATCAGAAGTGATGGATACAGCGCCTACAAAACAAAATTCAGATCTGACAATTCCACATGCCACTCGTTCGTAGACATACTAGATAATAGGACCGCCACAAATCTACACTGCTTGTGGCGGTCCTTTCTTACGATTATATAGCAGGTGAAGGATGTACGTATCATTAGCTTCAGATCAACAGTGCTATTCCACCTACTCTTTCCTTTCCTCACGGTAAAAAGCAGGGAACTTAACGCTCACTGCTTTCGCTACGTACAGTCTTATAGAAGTCCAATCCACTGCCAGTATGTCGCACTAAATAACAAGATTAGTAAGTAACCGATAATCGTAAGGGGAACACCCGTCTTTAAGAAGTCCTTCACCGAGAAAGCACCGGTTCCATATGCCAACATATTCTGCGGAGCACTAACAGGCAACAAAAACCCGAAACTGATGACGAACTGCTGAATCAAAACAAATCCAACTTCATTGACATCAAGTGAAATAGTCGTTGCTAAAGCAATAAATATCGGAATCAGTGCAGATGATAAACTCGTTGCACTGGCAAATCCGAGGTGAATCAAGATATTAAATAGCGACAGTAAAGCAATCGTTGCGAGCAATGGCATAGTGTCTAAGCCCATTGCACCGAACACTTTATCAGACAGCCACTGTGCACCTGTTGTATCTAATAATAGTGTGCCCAGTGAGATACCTACAGCGAAGACGACGATCGTTCCCCACGGAATCATTTGTTGAACAGTTTTCCAGTCAAATACACCAATCTTTGGCGTCAGTAAAATCGCAATGGCAACTATAGTGACAGTCGTTGTATCAAATGGATGCAGTTTTTCTTCTGTTGCCCACAAGAATAGTAAAGCAACTGCAACGACAATCAAGCGGAGTTCGGAAGCTTTAATTTTGCCTAGTTCTTTTAATTGGCCTTGAATCAATTCCTTACCGCCTTCTACTACTTGCGTTTCCGGTTTAATAACCAACTTCATGATGAAGTATAAAGCGATTGACATGAGAATAGACCATGGAGCAGCATACAAGAACCATGAACTCCAGGCAACCGATACACCGAACTCCTTCTCAATAAAGCCAAGCGCCACCATATTCTGTGCAGCGCCCGTCTTAATGCCAACGTTCCAGATTGAAACGGATTGAACAGCCGTGATGACGAGCAAAGCTCCCAATCGACTGTTTGTTGGTAACCCGAATGCAGCGACCATACCAAGCAAAATCGGTACGACCGCACCGGCACGCGCAGTTGCACTTGGTACGAAGAATGCTAAGACGATGGATACGACGATGGAACCAAAGATAATCGCTCCGGTCTTGACGCCTACTTTCGAAAGGATGTACAGCGCTAAGCGTTTATGCAAATTGGTTGTCTGCATAGCCGTTGCGAGGAACAACGCTGCCGCTACTAGTGCTACAGCGGGACTCGAGAACCCGGCCAACGCCATTCTCAAGGCATTTTGCGTTCCTAGCAGTTCCCCAGGGTTTTCCATATTTGGTGAGAGGCCGAGGAGCACTGCGGCTAACCCAAGAATCATGGCTGCGCTGACAGGGTACGGTACGGCTTCTGTTACCCATAGGATAACTGCGAATGCTAAGATAGCAAGTGCTCTTTGGCCGACTACAGGGAGATCTGCAGGGTTAGGGAGTAAAACGATGGTTAGGAGTGTAGCGAATGCTAAGAGTATCCACACTCCATTAAGATTGCGTTTTTTCTTCTCAGGTCGACGCGAATCTTCTTGTGTCGTTGTCACAAGTGTTCATTCCTTTCTAGATGTAGTTATTTTTTCATCATACCCAAAATGTTTTACAATTAACTGTATTCGCGAAATATGTTAGAGCGATATTGAACTACATTGTAATAAAGCGGCTTTAGGAAGCAGATCACTTTTTAGACAATTAACTGCTTAGTAATTCTTTCGTTTTACATTCTTTAAAATGATTTTACTTTTCGGGATGCTCGGAATGTCGACGAGACTGTAGCTCAAATCCTGCTTTGGCACATCAAATGTCATACGGTTCGCAAAGTAATCCAAACTCACTTTCATCACTTCAATTGTCGCCCACTCTCCTGCACAACGGTGGTTAAGGACGAACTCTCCCCCACCCTGTGGTATGAGATTATATGGGGTGATCGGCTCTTCCTTAAATCGCATCGGATTAAACACTTCGGGATTATTCCATATAGATGGATCATGATTCGTTCCATAAAAGTCGAGCATCGTTAGCGTTCCTTTTTTAAATGTATAACCTTCCCACGTAAAGTCTTTTTTCACACGTGCAGCATTGAACGGGAAGAAGGGATAGAGTCTGCGTACTTCCTGAACGAAGTCTTGCAAATCTTTTTCATCGCCTGAAGCCAATCTCTTATGCTCTTGTGGATGCTGAATGATTGCGTGTACTTCAAATGCAATATAGATAGAGATTGCCACAATCGGACGAATGATGTTCAATACTTCTACAGCAGCTATTCTTTCCTTCAGCAACTCATTATTTTCATCTCGGTGAAAGGCAAAGACTTTCATAGCTGTCCCTTCAAAAGGAATCAAATCACCTTTTCGAACGGATTTAATAAGACCACCAAGCCATGTCTCCAATACCTGCCGTGCTTTCTTCGCTTTCCACTGCTTATAACCGAGCGTGACAGGTGATTCAAAAAGTTGAATAATTGCCTCCTTTTTCTCTTGTACTTCTTTTTCTTTTAACGGAACGCCCGCCCACTGACAGGCTAAGCGCAGAAGTAATTCCTGTGCCTCTTTATAGACATTCACTTCCTGTTGCTTTTCAAAGTCGCTTAGCTTACGCTCCCATTGACCCCTCGCCATTTCTTTCAACTGATTGATTTTATCTGCAGACATGAGTGACATAAATGCTTCTTTACGATGCTGATGCGCGGCTCCGTCAAGTGATTGTACGCCGCCTTCACCTGTTAATGTTTCTTGGAAGCGCTTCGGCATAGCACCTTTTCGAATAAACTTCTCTGTATCATAAAAGAGCTCTGCAGCTTTTTCTCCTGACAGGCAAATGACTTTTTCACCAAGTACATGCGTTTCAAATATATTGGATTGCAACCCTTTTCTACGATTACGTAAAAATTGGTACCCTTCACGAATCATATTTGCCGTCTGGCTTTTCCCTTCTACTTTTGGTATTGTCCTGTTCTCTTGCATGAACGGTCACTTCCTTTTCAAATACTTTCTATAGCTTTACCCTGTTCGGCTTGCATGTAATCGGTCTATTCCTCTATTGACATATCTTTCTGACGTGATAAAATTCAAAACGATAACTTTCTATGTATGTAATGAGTGATCTATTTTATAATGAATCAATATCATCCATATTTTCATTCGCAACAGCAAAGAGACAGAGCGGAGTACTCCTTCGTCCTTTAAGGGGATGACAGGAGTTTTTCTACATTTACAGGAGGTCATAAGCATGTTTCCAATTAAGGCAATTCATACGCCAACCGTTAAAGCGTCGGTCATACTAACAGTGCTAATTGTGGTAATGATTAGTAGCAGTATCGTAGTATTCGAATCCGTACCACATGTACCTATTTTATTTGCTATTCTTTTATTATTTGGCTATGGATTATGGAAGAAGATCTCTTACAGAGAGTTAGAACGTGGGTTGGTAGAAGGTGCGAGTTCCGGAATGAGCGCGGTGTTCTTGTTTTTCTTCATCGGGGTTCTTGTGAGTAGCTGGATGATGGGCGGGACGATTCCTACCTTGATCTATGCCGGACTCCAAATCATTACTCCCACTTTTTTCTATGCCATCGTGTTCATCGTCACAGCCATTATCGGCTTATCTGTCGGTAGTTCATTGACAACCGTTGCCACAATTGGCGTGGCGTTCATCAGTATGGCGCATATTTTGGAACTTTCTTTGCCAATTGCGGCAGGTGCAATTGTCTCGGGGGCATTCTTTGGTGATAAGATGTCACCGTTGTCTGATACGACCAACTTGGCCTCTTCAATTGTTGGTGTAGATTTATTTGAACATATCCGAAATATGGGATGGACAACATTTCCCGCATTCTTTATCTCACTTATCTTATTTGGTGTATTATCACCAAACGTGACATCTAGTGATTTTACGACAATCGAGAAATACAGTGATGCACTCATGGGTACGAACTTGATACATTGGTATACGCTGATCCCTGTTGTAGTGCTAATCATTTTGACATTCGTTAAGGTACCGGCTATTCTCACACTGGCTGTCAGTGCATTGTCTGCCATTGTCATTGCATATATTCATACCTTTTATGGAGTTTCCGAAGTATTGAGTATTTTATTTAGCGGTTATGAAGGGTCTACAGGTGTCGCTGTCGTCGATGAATTGCTGTCTCGCAGCGATGGAATGGAAGGCATGATGTTCACGATCTCACTTGTTTTGCTCGCACTTAGTATGGGCGGTATGCTGTTCTCATTAGGTATTGTGCAATGCTTACTTGCAAAAATTGAAAGTGTGTTACGTAAAGTGTCATCAGTTATTTTGACGTCTGCACTTACCGCCATTGGCATTAACGTATTAATTGGCGAACAATATTTGTCTATCTTATTGACAGGCCAGGCCTTCCAATCCAGCTACGAAAAGGTCGGACTGGCAAATAAAAATTTGAGGCGTGTAATGGAAGATGCCGGAACTGTCATTAATCCTCTTGTTCCGTGGAGTGTAGCAGGAATTTTCATCACTACTGTGCTGGATGTTCCCACGATCGCTTATTTACCCTTTGCATTTTTCTGTTTATTAAGCCCGATTTTGACTGTACTATTTGGTTATTTAGGGAAGACCCTAACACGCATTTAATTTTAGTTACGACAGGACCATATCATCTTGTTGCTGATCAAGCCGCCGGATTTCTTCTTCTAAAGCTGCACGTTTTCATGCAAGTCGGTCCTGTATATGACGGACATCTTGCATGACTGCGTGTAGCTTCTTTTTGCCGTCTGTAATACGTGTATGGACCATCCAGTCAGAAAATATATTGTCGAAAAACACATCAGTATTATCATGCATACTATTTAATGTTTAATCCATATTAATGCTAAACGCATGAAAAGACGTGAGCATAATGGAATTTGATTCAATTTGGAAAACGGTCCTCATTATTGTGGCAGGCATTGTTTTGTTACATATTTCCGGTCGTAAGTCGATTTCACAAATGACAATTGGGCAAACTGTTTTAATGATTGCGGTCGGTACATTACTGATTCAGCCTGTCACAAGTAAAAACTTATGGCAAACCTTGTTCCTATCCTTTATTTTAGTGCTGACACTTTTTATATTTGAACTACTCGCGCTGAAGTGGAATTTCTTTGAAGGGATTTTACGTGGAAGATCTAAAGTAGTGATTGAAAATGGCATCCTCAAAATATCTACTATGAAAAAACTCCGCTTAACCGTGGATGAATTGGAAATGCATTTGCGGCAAAGTGGGATTGAAAGAATTGACGATGTAAAATGGGCGACTATTGAAATGAGTGGACAGCTTGGTTATGTCTTGATTGATCGCAAGCAATATGCGACAAAGGAAGACATAGCAAGACTTCAGCTGACATTGGAAGATATGAGCAAACAACTGGACCTTACTGTTCCTTCCACATTTACGACTAAGCCTAACATCGAGAGTTCCAACCTCTTCACGGAAATAGAAAACCCTACTTCTGTTCCTAAACCGCTTGAATAAAAGTTTAACTTGCGAGGGAAAGGGGGAAGTTACTAATAACAACTCCAAAATCGAAAGGAAGAAGTATATATGATAAGAGTAATTAAAAAGTTAGTAAAATGGGGAATGGTGTTATATCCTGTCGTCAAAACCGTAATGAATGAAAAGAATAAAAAAGGAGCTTATTCAAGCGCCAAAAGCCGTAGGTAAAGCATAATCAAGACCAATGTCATATCATCACCTGATATTGGTCTTGATTCGTTATAATGAAAAAGTAAAATTTACGCTAAAAATTAGATTTGTTTTTTTCTATAAAAAGAGTATACTAAGTATGAGGATTTTTTTCTGACCTCTTTTTTCCTCACATTGTTTGATCCCAAACAAAAAGCTCCGGGTACATTCATTACCTATGGAGGAGAATTTAACACATGCATTGGTACAACAAATTGAAAGAGTATTTTCCAATCGAAGAGATGAAGTCACAGGAACATATGGAGACATTACTGAATGATAAAGGGAATGTCTACCATAAGGAAGAAGGACCAAAACACGTATTGATGTACGTGGAAACGGAGGACTTCGTTTTCGTAGACTATCTTTTCGTATCTTCAGTAGCACGTGGTGAAGGCTTAGGAAAAAAACTGCTGGATTCGTTGAAAACCAAGAAAAAACCGATCTTACTGGAAGTTGAACCAGTAGACGAGTCCGAACCAGATACTATGAAGCGACTGAAGTTCTATGCACGTGAAAAATTCACGCACGCACAGAAAATTGGCTATAACCGGCGTTCATTAGCTACTGGAGAACAAACCATCCTCGAAATTCTATACTGGGCACCCCCGCAATCATCACAAGCGGATGAACAAGATGTATTCAACGCGATGAAAACAACCTACGAAGAAATTCACACCTACAAAGACCAAGATTTCTATGGAGATTCATACGATTCCACTGACAAAGTTCTGCAATTTCAAACGAAACCAAAAAAGAATATTTTAGAACCCTTCACAACAGTGAGCATGTGATGAAAATCCGGTCTTTCATAGACCGGATTTTTTGTGTCTTGATACATAATATCTTATTAGTTGACTCCTCATCTAAATAATCACCTAATAGTTGATTGAATCAACAAGCATTTAACCTTACACTAAATGAAAGAGAAAGGTGTGAGGTTATGTTGCAAATTGGTACCGTGATTCTCCAGGAACGAAGGCGACTTCAAATTACCCAGGATACCCTAGCTTCTTATTGCCAAGTATCGAAGGCTTCGGTGTCAAAATGGGAAAAGGGATTAAGCTATCCCGATATCACGCTGTTGCCAAAAATTGCTTCGTATTTCGAATTGACCGTTGATGAACTACTTGGCTATGAACGACAACTTTCTAAAGAAATCATCCAACATCACTATTATGAATTCGCAACCCGTTTTGGTAGAGAATCTTTTGAGTCAGTATTTATTGATGTAGAAGAAAAAGTTAAAGTGTACTTCCACGATCCTTCATTCCTACTGCAGATGAGTATATTACTGCTTAATCATCATATGTTAAGTAGTGATAGTCCCTCTGTTTTACAGAAAACCAGTCGCTGGTTACAGCGAATTCGGCAAGTAAGTGAAGATGTATGGGTCTTGCGTCAAGCTAATTCCTTACAGGCTACTGTTTCTCTCATGCAGTCCAATCCTGAAACTACATTGGAATTATTAGACGGAGTAATCAAACCGAGTATTGGCGACGAAATCTTACTGGCAACTGCTCACGAACAACTTGGTGATCAAGAGGAAGCGATGCGCGTCATTCAAGTCATGATGTATCAAAACGTCATTCAACTAGTCGGTAGCAGCCCGCTCTATTTACGGCTTTCCGCGTCCAATCCACAAACTTTTAATGAAACCATTCATCGGATGAATGGATTGATTGAGCTATATGAATTGCGTACACTTCATCCGAATATGTGTCTGCAATTTTATTTCAGCGTGGCGCAATGTGCTGCACTTTCAGTTAGCCGTGAGCTACTTTATCCGTATCTTAATAAGTACGTGGATGTATGTATTCATGATTTACTCCCCTTTTCGTTACGCGGGGACGAATACTTCAATTTATTGGATGATTGGTTAGAACAATTAGATTTGGGAACAAATGCACTGCGCAACACTGAGATTATTAAGCGGTCGATCATAGAATCAATGGATGCCGATTTCTTTGAACCATTTAGGCAAGACGATGAAATGCAAGAATTACGACAACGATTACACTTTGGGCTGGAGGGGTGTTCATGAACAACGACACGGCTTTACTTATGGAGTATCTACCATTTTTACTTCCACTTATCATTTTGCAACTAGGATTAGCCATTTTCTCGGCGATACATGTTATTCGTCATCCTCACTATCGCTTTGGCAATCAAGTCATGTGGCTGTTGATAGTTTTATTAATTCAATTTATCGGACCATTAATCTATTTCGTTTTTGGAAGAGGTGATGACAATAGTCGTGCAAATTAATGGTGTAACGAAGCGTTTCGGAGATCATGAAGTGCTTAAAGATATACATCTTCATATTCCTGAGCATACAGTTTTCGGATTTGTCGGTGCAAATGGTTCCGGCAAAACGACATTGATGAAATGCATGCTAGGGTTATTACCACTCAATGCAGGATCCATTACAATTGCAGGTGAATCTGTAACATTTGGCGAAACAAAGTCCAATCAGTATGTCGGGTACTTGCCTGACGTTCCTGAATTTTATCCCTTCCATAACGCAACACAATACTTGGAGCTCTGCGCCGTTATTACGAATATGACGAAAACAGAACGACGAGAACGGATCCAGGAACTATTGGAACTGGTCGGATTAGCTGATACACCCTCATTCATTAGCACATATTCAAGGGGGATGAAACAGCGTTTAGGAATAGCTCAAGCACTGCTGAATCGTCCGAAATTGCTGATTTGTGACGAGCCTACTTCTGCTTTGGATCCAGCGGGTCGTGCACAGATTCTTTCCATTTTACAGCAAGCAAAGGCAGAGACAACTGTATTCTTTTCCACACATATCGTATCGGATGCAGAACAAATCTGCGATCACGTCGCGATGTTGCATGAAGGAACCATCATATTCCAGGATGAACTGACTAATCTAAAACAGCGAATAACAGGAGAATTTGTTTTTACTTTTACGATACCCGTAGCAGAAGCTCGTGATCGATTGCAAAATACCCCATTCGAAATAAAGATCGACAGTGATCAATTAGTTGTAAGTTTACCTAATGAAAGTACGCAATTGACTTTCATGCAAGAACTCACTACCCAGAAAATCCTGATACAGTCGATGCAGCCCAAAACTCGTCTACTTGAGCAGCTCGTGTTGGAGGTGCTTGGATGAATCAATGGTTTGGTTTTTTGAAGAAGGAATGGTTTGAGAGTGTGAAGACGTATAAGTTATTGCTCGTTATCGTCATTTTTTCGATTTTAGGCATACTGAACCCGTTTACAGCGAAAATCACTCCGACTCTATTCGAACAATTCATGCCTGAAGGTACATTCGTTAATCTACCTGAACCTACCGCACTCGATTCGTGGCTACAGTTTTATAAAAACGTTCCGCAAATGGGGCTAATTGTGTTCATACTATTATTCAGTACCATGATGTCGAAGGAATTAGAAAAAGGTACGCTTGTTATTTTACTGACGAAAGGATTACATCGCAGTACCGTAATCACAGCTAAATTCTTTATGGCTCTTTGCTATTGGACACTGGCGATCGCACTGTCATTCACCATCACCTACGCTTATACGGCTTATTATTGGGATCAAAGTCAACTCCAACATCTGTTGTTTGCAGTCAGTTGCCTCTATGTATTCGGCATACTTTTACTGGCGGTTACGTTATGGGGGAATACCTCGTTCGCTACACCTTACGGAGGAACTCTAGTTACATTATTGGTCGTCATTGCATTCTTTATTGCAGCTATATTTCCCAAGTCCGCTTCTTGGAATCCCCTTGAATTACTGACGGCTACGACACAGCTATTAACCGGTGAACTAACACCTTCAGACTTATGGATTCCTTATATTATCACTTTGTTTGCCGCAATTTTAGTCGTGCTGCTAACTATGACACATTTTAAAAGAAAGCTACTTTGAAATCGTTGACAGCGTCGCTGCAAAAGTTGGTATTGGACCTGAAAAAGTCTGTATCACGAAAATCAAAACTGCTTTCGGAACAGGGGCAAGACTCTCAGTTCAATTCGCACTGTCGATTACGTGATTGTAAAGAACTCGCTCTTCAATGGTGATAGAGTATTTTAATGAAGTTCAACCGGTTAGAGACTAGTCTCTAACCGGTTTTTATGTCGTACTATATTTATACTTAACGTAGAGGTCATTAAAGTATTTTTAAAAATTATATCCAAACGAAACTGCAAATACCCATGCAAATATTGATAAGGCAATGATGACTGAACAGATTATCGTTATGATTAAGGTTAGGCTTTTGGGCATGTCAGAACGATTTTTCCAAATAGCTATTAGTAAAAACAAGCTGGCCACTATAATGATTAAAAAAATAGAAAGAAGCATATAACGCTCTTTCATCACAAACCATACATCCATTGCATGTGCCCCTATCTAATAGATTTTAACTGAACAACCTGTTTCTCTGAATGCATAGGCGAAGATCCTTTATACCAAATAGTTTTTGTAACGGAATAGCGGTTGAAATCCTTTGATCTGCGCTGCAGCTGGAAGCACATGTGCCGCCGTCATCATTAAATAGTTGCTCACTATAATCAAAATCATTCGATTTGCTACGGAGCCCTATAAAACAATTAGTCATTTAATTTAATCACTACATTACCGTACAATATAACATATTTCCACGACGGTCCGGTCCAGATCACACAGAAAGTCTCTTAAATTAACACGCCTGCCAGTTGTACAGATTAGTTCTTCACCCACAACTTGACTTGTCCGATTAGGATTATCTATAAATTGCTCAGTTTAATTCCTTCCACTACTTTCGATCTAACTGGTAATCCTTCAATTTAACTGAGAATAAAAGAGAAAACGATTCGTATACTTTTTGCTTTAGTATAGTATATAAAGACATTATATTATACAGAATCAATAATGTTGACATCTCTGCACAGTTATATAATAATGATTATGTAATTAGAATTATTATATTCTATAACTTAAGCATGTGACTGCATCAGTCATCAAAAACACTTTAGGAGGAATCATTCATGTCAATGATCGGAAAACAAATCGAAGAGTTTACAGCAAATGCGTACAACAGTGGTAATGGGGAATTCATCGAAGTAACCCAGGAAAACTTTAAAGGTAAATGGAGCGTAGTCTGCTTCTACCCGGCTGACTTTACATTTGTCTGCCCTACTGAACTTGAAGACCTTCAGAACCAATACGAAACATTGAAAGGCCTCGATACGGAAGTATATTCTGTTTCAACAGACACACACTTTACGCACAAAGCATGGCACGATCACTCAGATGCTATCAGCAGTTTGCGCTACATCATGATCGGTGACCCATCACAGAAAATCTCCCGCATTTTCGATGTGCTGGACGAAGAAGCAGGTCTTGCACAGCGCGGTACGTTTATCATCGATCCGGATGGCATCGTGCAGGCAGCGGAAATCAACGCAGACGGAATCGGTCGTGACGCAAGCGTTCTAGTCAATAAAATCAAAGCAGCACAATATGTCCGCAACAATCCGGGTGAAGTATGTCCGGCTAAATGGCAGGAAGGCAGCGAAACACTGAAGCCAAGCCTGGATCTTGTAGGGAAAATTTAAGGAGACGGTTCATATGTTAGATGCGAATATTAAAGCGCAGTTAGCCCAATATCTCGAGATGATGGAAAAGGAAGTCCAACTGAAGATCAGCGTGGGCTCTGACAAAGTATCACAGGACATGCTGGAGCTAGTGGATGAACTAGCCTCCATGTCTTCCCTCATCAAAGTAGAGAAAGCAGAACTGGAAAGAACCCCAAGTTTCAGCGTCAACCGCCCTGGCGAAGATACCGGCATCGTGTTTGCCGGTATTCCGCTAGGCCATGAATTTACCTCACTCGTCCTAGCTTTGCTGCATGTGAGCGGCAGAGCGCCTAAAGTCGACGAACGGGTGATCGAGCAAGTGAAGAACATCGAAGGCGCGCATCATTTTGAATCCTATATCAGCCTGAGCTGTCAGAACTGTCCGGAAGTCGTACAGGCGCTGAACATCATGAGCGTACTGAATCCTGGTATTACGCACACGATGATCGACGGTGCAGCCTTTAAGGATGAAGTGGAAAGCAAAAACATCATGGCGGTTCCGACCGTTTACTTAAACGGGGAACCATTCACAAGCGGCCGCAAAACAATCGAGGAAATCCTTGCGGAAATGGGAAGCGGCCCGGATGCATCCGACTTTGAAGACAAAGACCCATTCGACGTGCTCGTTGTTGGTGGCGGGCCTGCAGGCGCAAGCGCAGCGATCTACGCTGCCCGCAAAGGGATACGCACAGGCATCATCGCTGATCGTTTCGGTGGCCAGATTCTGGATACAGCAGCGATTGAGAACTTCATCAGCGTCAATCGCACAGAAGGACCGAAACTTGCGGCGAGCCTTGAAGAACACGTGAAAGAATACGATATCGATATCATGAACCTGCAGACAGCAAAACGTCTGGAAAAAAAGGATCTCATTGAAATCGAACTGGAAAATGGTGCAGTTCTTAAGAGCAAGACCGTTATCCTATCGACGGGAGCACGCTGGCGCAACATTGGTGTGCCAGGCGAAGCGGAATTCCGCAACAAAGGCGTTGCCTACTGCCCGCACTGCGACGGTCCTTTGTTTGAAGGCAAGGACGTGGCAGTAGTTGGCGGTGGAAACTCCGGTATCGAAGCAGCGATCGACCTGGCAGGTATCGCAAGTCATGTCACCGTGCTTGAATTCGCACCGGAACTCAAAGCGGACGCGGTCTTGCAGGAACGCCTGAACAGCCTGCCGAACGCGACGGTATTGACGAATGTCCAGACGAAGGAAATCACCGGCACCGATAAAGTCGACGGTGTCACGTATACAAACCGTGATTCCGGCGAGGAGCATCGCATCGAACTGGATGGCGTATTCATCCAAATCGGACTCGTGCCGAACACGGATTGGCTCGGTGATTCGGTCGAACGCAACCGCTTCGGCGAGATTGTGATCGATAAAAAAGGCGCAACGAACGTACCCGGCGTATTTGCGGCGGGCGACTGCGCGGACGAGCCATACAAGCAGATCATCATCTCCATGGGCTCCGGCGCCACCGCTTCCCTCAGCGCGTTCGATTATCTCGTACGCAGTAAAGTGGAAGTCTAATAATGAAAAGATGCAGGAAGGCTATACGCCCTTCTGCATCTTTTTTTGCATTTTGCTCCTACTCTCCCCTGCAAGCCGGAATTTATTTTCGAATAGACTCGCCATTAAGGCGCCAATTGTTAAGTTCATTACCATATTGGCAACAGCCGGTACTGCTGCGAGAGATCCGAAGTGCTCCATCGCAAGTGTTGCGGCAAGGGCGGTGTTGCAAATACCTGTATGGAATAAAATCGCGCGGGCGTTGCGCTCCGGTACGCCTAGCCATCTGGAGATGAAGTAGCCTGCGCCCATTGGGATGCTAACTTGTAATGTGACTGCTACGAATACAAGCGGTAGCACAGACAAGTTCTCAGATAGTGCTTGCTGGGCATTGGAGATGACCGAAAGGATGACCAGAAATAGCGCGAGTTGGGACAAGACACTGGTATATGGTTTAAACTTCTCCACTTGTTGTTGAAACTTCCACTGGATTAGTAAACCGCTAATCAAAGGAAAGAACACGATATACATAATGTTAAGAAATAAAGGCCAGAATTCAATAGGGATAAAACGTCCTGCAAATGTCTGCAATAAAACCGGTGTCAACACAGGAGAAATGAATGTATCAAGCGTTGCCATCGTAATACTGAGCGCAACTTCTCCTCCCGGAATAACGTAGGCAATGATGGATAAGAGTACGATCCAAAGTGGTAAGTACTTTGAAATGATTTTTGATATGGTTTGTATGGTTTTCATGTAATTCTCCTCCTAACGAGGAAGTCCGTCTATGTTTTTTTGTTATGAGCGGTTAACGCATTCAATAGAGCACTCTAGCCGCTACTCTGAGCGCTTTCTATGAACCTTTGAGCGCATGATCATACGTCGTCAATATATAGCAGAGACCGAGTTCATTGCTCCTCTTTTTGTACTTTATTCAACTTTTCTCTAGTTCTAACTAAGAAAGATGCATTGATCCAAGATGCTATTGGTATAACTAGCGCTATACCAAGCCCCGCACAAAGTATCAAAATCATTTCTGAACTGAATATTTTTGAATTGACAATATCTCCAATGGAGTAGTGCAAATCCTTGAACCAAATGAGCAATGCCAAATATCCTCCAAAGAAAGCGAAGAACAATGTATTCGTATCGGTTCCTAAAATATCCCGTCCTATACTGACGCCAGACTTAAATAACTCCTTCTTACTTAAGTTTCTACTATGCTTAAATACTTCATGCATAGTAGAAGCGATCGATATAGCGACGTCCATGATCGCTCCAATTGTACTCATAATAATGACGGAAGCACCTATTTTTACAAAGTCTACACCAATATAGAGAGACATACCTGCAATTGCTTCTTCTTCCTCTTCACCAAATCCTTGGATCATAAGCTTTTGGGATACTAAAACTATGAAAGACAATAATATACTAATGGTAATCATCGTTGAGATGAATGCTAGTACCGTTTTACTGTTTACCTCATTAATATAAAATAGACTGATGCACCCAATAACTATGCAGGCAATAAATGTAATGACAATAGGATTCGCATTTGAATCCAACATAAAAAACATCGTAAAAAAGACAACACCAAAATTAAAAAATAGCGAAATAAACGATCTAGCTCCACTTCTCCCGCCAACCCAAATCATCAATACGAGTAGAATAACCGCAAGCCATACTAGTACATTCATATTCTTGCCCTCTTTCGTTCAATGAAGAAGATCGCTGTATAGAGTCCAATAGGGATAGTTAAAACAATTCCAATGCCACCCGCTAATGCACGTGCTAATTCCAGCGATAGATTCATCGAAAGTGCAAATCCTACGGGTGAAGCGTTTTTCAAATAGAGGATGAGCATGGGGATAGATCCACTTATATACGCAAAAAATAGAATGCTTGTAATGGTTCCCATAATATCTTTGCCGATATCTACGCCAGATGCTTTCAGTACTTTAACGGATATGGTGTGATCTCTTTCATATAATGCAAACATCGAAGACGACATTGTAATAGCCACATCCATGATAGCTCCAAGGGATCCGATAAACAACCCGGCCATGAAGATCGTGTGATAAGGACGCGTCAAAAACTGCATTTCTTCATAACGTAGCCCATTCCCTGAAGTGATCCAGATGACAAGAGACGTAATGGAAAGAGATATGATTGTTGCGACTAGCGTAGCTACAATTGCGGCATATGTTTTTTCATTTCGGCCACTGACTAGTAAGAGTGAAATGGTTGTGAATAACAAGATACATATCCCGCAAACCACAAGTAAACTGACCTCATAGAATTTCACATAAATATCTAAAGCGAATGATAGTACCATGACGTTAATCACAAAGCCTACTATTGCCAATAGTCCTTGCTTATGCCCGACAATTAGCAGTGTAAATACGAAGATCCATGCAACGATCAATACGTATTTATCACGTTTTACGTCTGTTATACTCCCCGCTAGTTCTTCTACCTTAGAATCAATGGAGACGAAAACTTCATTTCCCACATGGTACTGTTGATCATACGCCCCCGAGGATGAATACTCATTTACCAACTGGATTTCCCGACCTTTTTCTTCCCCATTCATGATCTTAGCTATGATGTGTTGGACAAATAGCGTATCTTTATTGCCATGCATGTCTGTTACATCAGTTTCTTCCTCTATTGTTGCATGGATTACCTTGGCGATCGGTCGATCATAAAATGAATAATTATGATTTACAAAAGCAATGGAAATGGTACAGCAGAATGCTAACAGAAAGAATAAGATCCACTGCAATGTTGTGATGTTTCTGATTCTATTCAAAATAATCCTCCTGACACTCCTAGGATGAGTCACAGATTAATCCTACCATGAATAAGACGTAGATTTGAAAAAAATATCTCTATTACCCCCAATAAGAAAAGCTCCGATTCCATTACAGGAAGAGATGCGAATGTACGCATTTCCTGAACAGAAAACTGTTCTAGTAAATCCTGCACCTCCAAAACCACCACTTGATGGTAGAGTGTGACATCAATTCCTAGGAGTGTCCCATTTTCCATAAATCTTCCATCTTCCTTTGATTCTGTCAGCCAGTCAAAATCTAAAAACTCTACAACACGGACTTTTTCATCCAGTGGCTTTCGTTTTAAGGAATCTTGGATAAACAGTTCCGCTACGCGCAAAATTAGCTGAGCCTATAGAAGGGATTCAGGTAAGTCGGACTTCAGGAATTCCACCACTCCATGCTTTCATGAGCAGCTGCAAAAGTTCTGCTGTTTCAATGGTAGAAGATTTCTCCAACGTAACAGAACCTCCTTGATCGGTATGGCGCTGTTCTGCAATTACTCGATCGATCATTGCGGTTTGCTGGTGTTTTGTCGCTTCGTTGATCGATCGATGCATAACTGTGGCTGCTTTGCGCAAAGGTGTTTGCATTCCGCTTTCACAGGATGCTACGTTCAAGTAGTGGTTTATTTCTCTCGCTACTTCTTCAATAAACAGAAGAGCCTTCTCTGAATGCAAATCAATATTCTGGTCAGCTATAGCGATTTCCCACCCCGCCACTTCAACCCGTAAAGGATGTTCCCATAAGCCCTCAATGCCGTTCAGCAAAGGTACAAGTATGGTACATGTACGTGCCAGCTCCGTCTCCTGCATTACATTCGGTAATTGAATATATGTGGATAATGCCGCTTTTTCTTGTCTTTCTTTATTGTAAAAATGCACTACAATACCTTCACCTTCAAGCAGCTGCTTCATCAAACCGATAGCTGAGATTTCTTTATAGTCAATAGTAAGACCGTCAGTGGCATGAAGAAATCTTTCCCTATTGAAGTGGCTAAGTGAAAATCCCAAAATGCGTTCAACTTGTTCAGCTTCAAATAAACTCCAAGAGCCACACGCTTGTACTTGTTCCATAAAATAATCGGGTATACATATATGCTTTTCTTTTATCTTGCTTGATAAAAATGATGTAATTCTGTTGTCAGCAATATCCATAGTATATTGTTGGACTCTCGTCTTTCGCTCATAGAATGTTTTACCGAAAAACAACATCACTTCAACTGGTAACGTCACATAGCCATGGCTCAGTAACCAATACGCTTCCTGTACTTTCCGCAGACGCTGGACAGTTTCATGTTGCATGGCGGCCATTGCTATGAGCATCAATCTCTCCTGAGGCAGACCTATCTGTTTATCACAATAATCGGATGTTACAAACTCATTCATATATGTTTGCAACAGTGCAGAAGGGATCAATTGGTCACGTTCAGCAACAATCTGTAAGCCAAGCCATTTGATTTCGGTTACTGAATAATCATAGATCCATCGATCGTATAACCCATCCTGTAACAGTTTCTTTACTACTTGATGAAATCCCGTATACGCAGGCCTTCCACGCTGTTGTTCTACTTGTTTATACAATAACTGCAATAGTGCCCGTTCGGTTATCTGTTCCACTACTGTCATGTCGCGGTCTCCTTTCGTAAACAACAAAAAAACAATCATTCCGCCTCTTCGGCAAAATGATTGCAATAGTTGTGAATGAGGAAACAAAGTCAGGCAGCTTTAATATACTACACACAAAAATGCATAGATGTAGATACCTTTTTTGCTTCCACTCCTCAACCCCCGAAGAAAGTGTCGCTTTTTCGATACGTGGCAGGTCTCCTGGCTTCACTTCATCCTTCCGCAAGTGCCTTCCCATGTCTCCATAGTGGCTAATTCTAGCGGTCGTCCGTGTATACAGTTGCGGGGACAGCTCCGGTTGACGGATTCCCTTTTATACCTTGATAGGTACCAGCGCATCGTGCAAACTCATTTATTTTATTGCTATCATTTTATCATGGTTAACATAGTGGGTGGTAGCGTTTGTATGCATTAGAAGAATCATGACATAACTAAATAGGGTACCTATGCAAAAAACATTGTGAGTACGTCCACAATCGTTTTGTGCTAGGCACCCCGTGTAGAGTGTTCTTCATTACTTACATTAGTTGTTGATCGCATAGACAGCCGCACTCCGCCAATCCTTGAACATATGCTTCTTCCCACGTGATTCCGTGGATGAAACCATTCTCCGAGTAACCTGTGATTAAATAGAATGTTTCGTTCTGCTCCGGTAGTGATGAATTGTTCTGATAGTTGTTGTTTTTCATAAGAATTACCTCCTGGATTTTGTATTTTTCGTAGTATATGCCTTGCCGGGGAATAAAAGAACATTTTTTTCGGCATTTAATGATAATTGTCCATTTGATAGCGCTTACATTACAAAGTCAAAAGAAGGAATTCTTTGTATATATACCCCAGTAAATATACTACAGACATGCTTTACAATTCAGTGAATTCTGTTTATTGTACCACCCAAATAAATAGTTGTAAATATAAAAGTTGTAATTCCCTGTTAACATTTGTAGATTTTCGAGGAGAACCTATGATTTCTCTATCATTTAGAGACTAAAACACGACCTTATAACTTTTTATACAAAAAAATCTCCCTAAGTCCTCTTTACGACTTAGAGAGATCCGTAGTGATTAGGACATTTGCTTTTCGCAAATGTCGATGACTGCTCTGACAGAGTCAGCTGACTTGTCGAGTGCTATTTGTTCTTCCTTTGTTAACGGAAGTTCAATCACACTCTCGATACCATTGCCTCCCAGAACAGTGGGTACGCCTAAATAAATGTTTTGATATCCATATTCGCCCTCTAAATAAGCAATGGACGGCATAATTCGTTTCTTATCTTTAATAATTGCTTCAGCCATCTCCACCAAAGCCGCTGCCGGTGCGTAATAAGCGCTACCGTTACCTAGTAGTGAGACGATCTCACCGCCGCCTTTTCGAGTGCGCTCCACAATTGCTTCTAGCCGTTCGTTCGAGATAATCTTATCCAATGGGATGCCGCCGGCGTACGAATAACGTACAAGTGGAACCATATCATCTCCGTGTCCACCAAGTACAAAGCCCGAAATATCCTCTACGGATATATTTAGTTCTTCCGAGATGAACGTAGTGAAACGCGCAGTATCAAGCACGCCTGATTGTCCAATTACGCGGTTTTTAGGAAAGCCAGTTGTTTTATAACATACATATGTCATCGCATCAACTGGATTACTTAAAATCAGCACGGTACTGTCTGGCGCGTAACGTTTCACTTGTTCGGAAACAGAACGCATAATCTTTGCATTGGTTGCAACTAAATCATCTCGACTCATACCTGGTTTACGTGCAACACCTGCTGTAATGATAACCATTGCGGCGCCTTCAATATCCTCGTAATTGGATGTACCTGTAATACGGGAATTAAATTGTTGTACAGGACTCGTCTGAAGAAGATCCAGTGCTTTCCCTTTAGTCGGATTGGAAAGATCCGGGATATCAACTAAGACAATGTCACCTAATTCCTTCTGTGCAGCCATCAATGCAGCCGTAGAGCCCGTGTGGCCAGCTCCGATGACCGCAATTTTATGTCGTTTGAAAGCCATGAAAAACACTCCTTTATATAGACTTCAATATGAGGAATGCACTTATAACACACCTATTCCTCAGTCTTTCTTCGGTGCCTTCTTCGCTTCTGCCAGTTTCTTCACTTGCGGAATTTCTGGAGTAGTCGACACTAGGGGTTTCACCATGCCATACACTGAATCATCGGGACGCGGTATTACATGCGCACCTAGTAATTCACCTACACGCGCTGCTGCGTCGCGACCTGCGTCAACAGCTGCCTGTACTGCTCCAACATCACCTTGAACGATGACCGTAACAATTCCACCATCGACCATCTCCTGTGATACCAACTCCACGTTGGATGCTTTCACCATCGCGTCTGCCGCTTCAATCGATCCGATCAATCCTTTTGTCTCAATCATTCCGATCGCTTGACTCATGTATATCACCTCTTTTCACTTCTGTTGAATCGATAATACCAATAATGACCGCGTCGATTGGGATCGGGTTTTCTTTCGGTAAAATAAAGCGTGAAGAACCGCCACTCGTAATGAGGACCTCGTCACCAACCCCTGCTCCAATCCGATCTGCCGCGACCATATGCGACTGTATATTATTTCCGTATGCATCAATCGGCTGGATGATTAACAGTTTAAGCCCTGCTAATCCATCCTCTTTACGGGTTGCCCATACGTTACCAATCACTCTACCCATTCGCATGCGTAATCACCTTTTTCTACTTTCTACTCGATATCGTTTTACCGAGTTCCCGTGCTGTATCTCTTGCTAGCGCCGTAACAATTGTGCCTTTATTAATAACGATTTCCTTTTCTGAAATCTCAGACACGTCTTCAGCCGACAAAAGTTTTTTTGTGAATTCATATGCCTCTGGAACATTTACTGGAGTAGGCGCCTTCACCGCTTCCGTCGTCGCTTGTACAGATGCCACTTCTTTCGCGTCACCCGATTTCACTAGACGACCAATTGATCCTTGTGTAATGAAACCTGCATTTGCTTCATCGGTATCAATATGCATTTCGAGACGATAACGCTCATTCACCCGAATACGGACATTGCGGAATGAAATGGCTCGGACTCCGTCTGCTTCCACCGTGACATACTCTCCATCTTCCACACCAAAGCGCGTAGCATCTGCAGGTGCCATATGGATATGTGCCTGCGCGATAATAAGTCCTTGGTCTATATGCACACTACCTTTTGGTCCGATTAATGTAATCGGTGCTGATCCCTCAATATTACCGGATTCCCGAAGTGGGGGCTTGACGCCGAGTTTCATGGCATCCGTAAAGCTGACCTCGACTTGGGTAGCTTTTCGGACAGGGCCTAAAATACGCACACGTTCAATACTGCTTTTAGGTCCTGCAATCATCACCGTTTCATTGGCGGCGAATTGGCCCGGCTGTGAAAGCTCGGACCGCTGTGTCAACTCATACCCTGCGCCAAACAATACTTCCACATGTTCAGGCTGTAAATGTACGTGACGGGCGGAAACCGCAATGGGAACCGCTCGTTCCGGCAATTGAACGGGACTTTTGCCCAGCTGTCCAAGAATTTCTCCGACAATTTGTTCAATCAATTGCTGATTCATCTAGTTCACGCCTTTCTACTATGTCAGCAGTGATTATTCGCTTTTTGGTAACATCAATTCTAATTCGTTATGTGGTCTTGGGATTACGTGAACAGAAAGCAATTCGCCCACACGTTGTGCTGAAGCAGCACCTGCATCTGTTGCTGCTTTTACTGCGCCTACATCACCGCGTACCATAACTGTTACGATTCCACCGCCAACATGTACTTTACCTACTAAGTTTACGCTTGCTGCTTTCACCATTGCGTCTGCTGCCTCAATTGCACCGATTAATCCTTTAGTTTCTACCATTCCTAATGCTGTACCTTCTCTGTTCATAATTATTTCCTCCTAATAGTGTTTTATTTTGTAAGTTGTTTAACGATTTCACTGACTAAGTTCTGTACTAATGCTGGATCAATGTTGTTGTTTGTTGCGGCTGACACATTGTTCATCACACTGGATACGAGCTGATCATTTGAGCTTTCTACCGATTCTGAATGCTTCGGCAATTGTACTTCCTTCGTGCCATATGCCATCCGCTTAATGTTCAGCAAATGCGTAGCTGTGACATTGTCTGATGTAATATTGCCGCCAAATGTTCCGCAACCTAATGTGAATGATGGCATTAAGCCTGTCGTACCACCAACTGCTCCAACAGAGGACATCGTGTTGACCAAAATACGTGATACTGGCATTTCCATAGCGAATTCACGAGCTACTGCATCGATTTCGGTATGTAGTGCCAAGCTGTGTCCACGTCCGCCAAGGTTCAGTAAGTCGAGGCACACTTCTTTCGAGTGCTTCACACCGTCGACGACATACATAGCGAAAATAGGTGATAGTTTCTCCAATGAAAACGGTACGTCTTTACCGACTTTTGTTTCCATCCCGACAATCAGGCGCGTACCTTCTGGTAAAGAAATGCCTGCCATTTTCGCGATGAACTGTGGGCTCTTACCGACCACTTTCGGATTCACCTTACCGGGTACCGGCGAGATGACACCTTCCATAACTTTTTTCTCTTCATCCGATAAAATATACGCGCCATTTTTCTTCAGCTCACGCGTAACCAGGTCCACAACGTGCTTATCAACCACGATGGCTTGCTCGGTTGCACAAATCGTACCGTAATCGAATGACTTGCTGTCTACGATATCTTTTACCGCTTTTTCAATCTTTGCGGAACGTTCGATATAAACTGGTACATTACCAGGACCTACACCGTAAGCTGGTTTACCGGAGCTATATGCCGCTTTGACGAGCGCACTACCGCCTGTTGCAATGATAAGATTCACGTCTTTATGCGACATTAATTGCTGTGTAGCTTCCATTGAAGCCAGTGTGAGACATTGAATCAAACCTTCAGGGGCTCCAGCTGCAACCGCTGCTGCATCACATACTTTTAATGCTTCGTGTGTGCATTCCACTGCGTAAGGGTGAGGGCTAACTACAATGGAATTTCGTGTCTTCAATGAAATCAACGTTTTGAAGAACGCCGTCGATGTTGGGTTGGTCGTTGGGATGATTGCGGCAACTACACCGAACGGAGCAGCGATTTCCACGACCTTATTCATATGGTCCTCTTTGATGACACCGACCGTTTTCATATCTTTAATACTTTCGTATACATCACGGGAGCCCACTTCGTTCTTAATTTTCTTATGAGCTGCTACCCCCATACCTGTTTCATCTACCGCAAGTTGTGCGAGGCGACCGGATTGTTCAAAAGCGGCATCAGCAACGGCTTTGACAATCTTGTCAACTTGTTGCTGAGTATAACCCATGAATTTCTCTTGTGCTTCTTTTGCAGTTTGGACGGCTGTACGCATTTGTTGTAAAGCCAATAAATCTTTATCCATTAATTGGACCAAATTAAAACACTCCTTTCTAGATACTTATCTATCAGTAACTTAACGGATCTTTCGCCATCTTCTGTATCGCTTCTCGGAATGCGTCGGCTGCTGCCTTGCAAGAAGACTGGCTGCCTGTCAGTAGACCACCGCCAAAGTTGGTTTCGGAGGGAGGTGCATAAAGTACACAAAGTGTAACGTCTGCAGCTTTTAGTGCAGCATCCAAACCGACAACGGCCTCAACAGGCGGTGCAATCAAGTATGCCAATGACTGTCCATCGGCTACATTGGCCATGTCAGCTAAGTAACTCCCACAACTGGAAATGGTATGCGCATATAACACATGATCACGATTTCCGTTAATCGCCTCAAAATACGCTTCGTGCTCTATCGTTATACGAATCGAATCAAGACCACTTTTTACTTCTTCCGGCGACGAGCCAGCTATGACTCCTATAAACTCTCCCGATAACGGACCAGAAGAATGAGCTGAGCCCGCGTAAAAACTTTTTGCATAGACCACTTCCACATCGCTATGCTTCGTTGCTGCATCAATTGCTGTATAGCCGACGTCGTCAATTGTCGTCGTGATCAACCCAAGACTACGCTGGTGAGACTTCAATCGGAACTTCTCAGCAAGTTCCGGACTGACATTCGAAATGACTTGCATCGACAATATGTCTGCATAGATTTTCACTTGCCCTCCTCCTTCCTTATCCTTCCTTTTGAACAAGCGATACACCGCTCGCTTCATACTTCAAGATTTTCTGAATAACCGTTCCAAGAAATGCACCCGCTTCAACAGGAGGGATTCCGCCTTTATGAATATTGGAGATGACCATACGATCCGCTTCAATCGTGCCATGTCTAGGCTTGTAGCATATATAAGCACTTAGCGACTCTGCAGACACAAGACCCGGACGTTCACCGATCAGCATGACGACAACGTCAGGCTGCAACAGCTCTCCGATATCGTCCATTACGGCAACTCGCCCCTTATCAACATAAAACGTTGTTCCCATATCAATATTCAAGTTGTTAAGTGATTGTTGTAATGATAAGTAGACGTCTTCCAAATTTTCTTCAATTGCTTTCGCACTCAGTCCATTTGACGCTACAATTTGTACGACAGGTGATTTTTTACAACGCTCTTGAATCAAAGCCCTTGCTTCGTCTGAAAGCTTTCTACCAAGATCCGGGCGTCGAATGTATTCCTCTTTATCTGACACTTTGGATTGCACTTGGAACAATCCTAGCTGTTCGAGCAAGTCATCCCGTACTTCACCGTAGACTGCGTCAACTGCTGCTGCGTGATCCAGTCGGAACTGTAGCCACGTCTTCGTTTTCGGACGTGAGCCTGCGCGTCCGACCCCTATTCTAGCTGGTGTTTTCTTACGATATTCTGCCAGCTTGTCTTCCTCAAGATCTTCTTGTGGTTTTGATTTCAGATTACCATACGCCGTTGTCGGTTTTGGTTTTACGGTGGAAATATTCCGCTTCGGCCCTTCTGTCGTACTATGGAACACCACCGCTCCGCTAGGCGATTTTTTCACAGTTTCCACTTCCAACTGCCCAAAAGGTCGCTGTGAAAACAACTCTACTTTCTGTTCGTTCGTTGGCTGTTGTTGTATGGTTTGACCACTACTCGCAGCCCCTAGTTTTTCTACAACCATTTTTGTGATTTGCTGAATTAATTCCTCATTCAAGTCCATCCACCTCCTATCGATTGAAGAGTGTGAGATCTCCAGCACGTTTACTCAGCATGCCATTTTCATAAATCCCCATCTTTTCAAGCCATTTCAAGTATTCAGGCGCCGGTGTTTTGCCCATTGTCTGAAGAACTGTCGCCACGTCATGATAGCTCATGGACTGGTAATTCAGCATGACGTCATCGCCCATCGGTGCTGCGATGATGAAGTTCACACCTGCCGCTGATAATAAGATACTTAAATCTTCAATGTCATTTTGATCTGCTTTAATATGGTTCGTATAGCAAATATCTACACCCATCGGCAGTCCATGTAGCTTACCCATGAAGTGATCTTCAAGGCCTGCCCGGATCACTTGCTTACTGTTATATAAATATTCCGGACCAATAAATCCGACAACTGTGTTGACAATGTATGGATCATAATGTCGTGCAAAACCGTAGTTCCGCGCTTCCATCGTTACTTGATCTACGCCATAATGCGCTTCAGCCGACAGTTCGGATCCTTGTCCTGTTTCAAAATACAATGTTTGAGGACCAGTACCCGTACCCATTTTCAGCGATAGATCTTTCGCTTCCGCAATTAATTCTGCTGAAATACCAAATGAACGATGGGCTTTTTCCGTTCCTGCGATACTTTGGAAAATCATATCCGCAGGAGCTCCCTGTTCGATTGCTTTCATCTGTGTCGTAACGTGTGCAAGTACACAGTTTTGTGTTGGGATTTCCCATTCATCAATAAAGTCTTTCGTCGCATTCAATACACGCTTTACGCTTTCTACGGAATCATCTACAGGATTGATCCCAATTACCGCATCACCGATACCGTAAGACAAGCCTTCTTTTAACGAAGTGATGATTCCATCAATATTGTCCGTCGGGTGATTCGGTTGTAGGCGGGAAGACAAAGTACCCTTTTGACCGATTGTAATATTACACGTTGATAAGATTTCGATTTTATTTGCCGCGTGTACTAAGTCCAGATTGGACATCAGCTTTGTTACAGCCGCAATGACTTCCGAAGTCAATCCGCGACTGAGACGTTTTAATTCGCGGTCCCCTACTTCATTACTCAAAATGTATTCGCGCAGTTCTGCGATACTCCAGTTCTGGATTCCACTGTAGACCTTCTCGTTAATATCATTTTCAATAATCAGTGAGACTTCATCATCTTCGATTGGGATCAGTGGATTGTTACGGATGTCGCTTATAAGCAACTCACTAACGACTGTTTTGGCAGCGATTCGTTCTTGCACGGTTTCCGCCGCAATTCCTGCGAGACGATCTCCAGATTTCTCTTCATTCGCTTTTGCTAGCACTTCTTTTAGGTCATGGAACACATATCGTTCGCCGCCTAATGTAGTGGATAAATTCACGTACAAGACCTCCTTTACGTTGTATGGAATGTTAAGGTTTTCACAACGACCGGTACGACGCCTGAGGTGAGCGCATTGCCGATATCGATGTAATCGCCTGTTTCCACATTAATTTGATCTATACAAATAATGCTTTGTTTCACTTGTAATGCCGCCAACGTTTGGCCAATCACTTTAGCGTGATCTGATTGAATGACCAATATAATCGGTTGTTCAGGGCGCGGCCTCTCGTTCATGATCTGAACAATTGCCTTGGCCAATCTCTGCACATCGCGAAATCCGAGATAGGGAAGATTGGACAGATAGAGAGCGAAGTTTTGTCCTTCTTTCGCAGAGTCGTATAAAGTAACCGCCTGCTGAACCGCGTCTTCAAATCGGGATAATCCTATCTCGAGATTTCCTTCAAAATCATATTGGTAAATCGGAATGTTCTTTAATGGCAACTCATGTGGCGCAATCTGTATGGTAGCTCCGCTAATTTCAGTAGTCTGTGTTCCAGCTCCCAATACAGTAGCCCGTACAGTTTCTACCGGCTCTTGCCAAGTAAAGTGTTGTAGTGATGTGTTTTGTAGCAGTGCCTCCGCAAGTTGCATGCCGATATCGTCGTACCGCGCTATTTGGACTTCACCGGAAGTATGATGATACATACATTCGGAAATACCACCTGAAAAGACGATGGTATCGATTGGTTGCAACCAGTTCGGTTCATGACCTAGCAAAAGCACTCGATCTTGTGCCTGAACTTCCTTCTTCAAAATACGCGCCATCGCTTCTGCCATATAAGTCGTTACGAATGATACAGCTGATGCATTTTTGGGGTCACCGACTTGTAACGTATAGCCTTGGTCTTGCAATAACCGTTTGACTGACGGTGAAATGGTACGGACTTTTCCGTGTTCAAATTCGATCAAGCGACCCCCGATATGCATCGTGCATGTACCAAGAAGTTGCTTGTCTTTGAATACTGCAATATTTGCTGTCCCACCACCAATGTCTATATTGGCAATTACCTGGCCACTTTTTCCAGATGATTCATAGCTGCCTGACCCTTTTGCTGCGATAATTCCTTCTAAGTCAGGGCCTGCCGTTGCGACGAGGAAATCGCCTGCTTCATCAGACAACTGATGCAACATTTCACTGGCGTTTCGTTTGGTTGCGGTTTCACCTGTAATAATGACAGCGCCTGTTTCTATCTGCGAAGGCTGGATTCCTGCCTTGTCGTATTCCGTGCGGATAATCTGTTGGACACCCGCTACATCAATCGTCACTGCGTCTTGCAATGGTGTTCGAAATACTGGGCTCTTGTAGAGTATTTCTTTATCTGTAATTTCTATTCGTGGCACATGTGTTGCACCCGCTACATTACGTAGAGAAAAACGACTGATAATCAGTTTTGTCGTGCTTGTGCCAATATCAATTCCTGCACTAATAATTGTTTCGTGCTTATTGAAATTGCTCACGCCCACACTCCTTTCTGATTACTTACTGCCCTGTACTTTTAGTTATATCTAGCTTAGACACCAGCTTCCGGGTCATTTCAATCTTCCCAATAACGTACAAAATATGCACTTTGTCGGGAAGATTACAAACGCCTGTCGGAGCTAGACGGCGTCTTGCGCTTTTGATATAAAAAAGACGCCTTTACAATCCCATGGATTTTCCCATGGGATGTAAAGGCGCCATTGCCGTTTTTATTCACTTGTATGAAATTTACTATATCAAATTCCTATCTGGCTGTAAAGAAAATCAGCCGTGGAAGATCAAGTGCTTGTCGGCTTCTGACTCTACGTAATGCCGCATCGCATGAATGTCGTTCAGCTTTGTCAATTCCTTTATATGCTTGATCCCCATACCCGTTTTGGAAGAAATCATGACAATGGGCCCAACGTTCATTACAGTCTTTAACATGCCAAGTGAACGATCAATATCCGCTTCCGGAAGATCGCATTTGGTTATGACCCCGATGGGTAGTTTCGGGATTCCCATGCTGAAACCTGGTGGAAAAATAAGTTTTTCACTCGTTGCGTCTTGCAAATACAGTACGTGCGTTACTTCAAGCGCGGTGGCCATAATGTTTTTGTAGAACATTGGATTTTCCGTGTACTCGCCCGGCGTATCGACAATCCAATCATAATAACTGAGCGTTTGCGTTTTGAAAGCTTCTACTTTTCGGCCCAATAAAGCATTCGTCAATGTAGACTTTCCCGCCCGTACCGCACCGATCAGCATTGCCTTGTTTCGCATCGTCCTCACTCCTTATGATTTTGTGATTTCAGCTGGCGTATACTTTAACTTCTCCGATAAAAAACGATTAATCTCCAGCATAGCCATCTCTACTTCGGAGACGCTCCCTACGATGACAAGACTTCCTGTAAATCGATCGAGGAATCCAATTTGAACATTTGCTGCTTTCGTAGCTAAGTCCCCCGCGATAATTACCGTCTCACTCGGTGTACAAGTGAGAATACCTAAAGCTCCAGCTTCCTGGATGCCTAACTTCTGAAACATGTCTGGATCGGGATTAGCGATCAAATGACTGAGTGTAATCTGTTTTCCTGGAACGAATTCTTGTATAAATCGTTTCTTGTCTTCGCTCATTATACACACTCCTCGTTTATATTTTTATGCTTTAGCGGCGGGAGCTTTCGTTTCAGCATCTTCATACTCGCCTTCGCGAATAATTCCCGCTTCACGGTCTTGCTTTTCCAACCTTAATGCTGTTGGTACAGACAGCTTGTATGCAATGATAACCGCGATGATACCCGCACTTAATTTACCTAGTATAACCGGTAAAATTATATTGGGTTGGAAATTCGCTGTGAAAGATAAATGATCACCTAGCAAGAATGCAGCACACACTGCGAATGCGATATTGATAACTTTATCTTTTGGTTTCATGTAACGAACTAATGAGAACATCGCCAAGATATTCGCGACAGTCGCAAGTAGACCCGCGCTACCTTCAGGCGAAAGCCCAATTTTCTTTCCCGCGGCTTCCAAAGGTGTCCCCATGTACTTTCGAATCAAGTAAATCATTGGAAATGCACCCGCTAACATAATACCAATATATCCGGCTGTTTCAAGTGCACGGAATTGGTCTGCTTTATCCGCCATGATTGGATCAAAGCCCCAAACACCAAAGATCTTGGTAAAGATACCCGTAAATACTTCTACAATAGAGAACACTAATACAAGTTTAATGGCAGCGTCCATCACACGGCCAAACATCATAAATCCGTTAATCATAATACGTGGAACGAACTTCAGTCCGACCGCGATTAATACAACAAATAGTAATAATGGCAATAAATTTATGAAGATTTGTAAATAACTAATCGCAAACTCATAATTGGATGTAGCCGTCGTGCTGATTACATCACGCACGTCCGTGTTGAACAGAACAACTAATACCGATGCAATAAATGCACCGATTGGAATCGTCAATACACCTGACATGATGCCAAGCGCCATGTACTTATGGTCTCGTTTATCTAGCATGGCAAGTCCCATTGGAATAGAGAAGACGATTGTTGCTCCGGACATGAAACCAACGATCAGCGCCATGATCCATCCTTCATTTGTTACCTTTAGCGCTTCCGCTAACTGATAACCACCCATATCTGAAGCCAGAATAGTAGTTGCAGCAAGTGCCGGATCTGCCCCGATTGAATTAAATACAGGACCAATGAATTTACTGATAAACCAGGTCAAGTAGGGTATAGACGCCATGATTCCTGCTGCAGGAACGAAGATATGCCCAACAGCGTGTAATCCAGACATGAATTCCTTACCTAATCCCTCTTCCGGATTTTTTATTGAAGCAAATGCCCCTGCAACTGCACAGGCCATGATGATGTAGACAATTACCGTACCGATCATTTCCATTTGAGTTTCCCCCTATTACTTTCTTATAGTGTTACCGTCCACCTTGTATTAATACACTTGCCACCACCTTTAAATCTAATGACAAATTCTGAAAAAAGAAGACAAAAAGACGCTTAAAGAAGGTATCTCTTTAAGCGTCTTTGCTTAGGTCTATTTACTTGTGCGAATCTATAATCTCCACTGCAAGTGACTCCATTGTCATTTGCCTTGACATACTTGTATCACGCATTTTTTTAAATGCCTGTTGCTCGGTTAAGTTCTCTGAATTCATCAGAATACCTTTTGCCCGTTCGATGACTTTCCGCTTTTCCACTTCCTGTTTTGCCTGCTGAATACCGTCTTTTAGCCGGTGCACTTTACTGGATTGATGCAGTGCAACTTCAATTGCAGGAATTAAATTGGCTTCAGAAATGGGCTTGACTAAATAGCCGACCACACTGTCTTGCTGTGCCTTTTCCACAAATTCCTTTTGACTGTACGCGGTAATGATTAAAATCGGTATATCCAGTTGTTCTCCGATGATTCGACTGGCTTTTAGTCCATTCATCTTCGGCATTTTAATATCCATTAAAATCAAATCCGGTTTATGCAAAAAGGCTAGCTCGATCGCTCGATCACCGTCGCCTGCTTCCCCAACAATTTCATAGCCATGGTCTTGCAAGGTCATTTTTAGATCCATGCGAATAATTGATTCGTCTTCCGCTATCAAGATTCGTTTACCCATTAAAAATCTCCACCTCCGCACCCACTGGAAAATTGATTACTGCATGTGTCCCGATTTCCCTGGGCACATATAGGAACTCACCATTTAAATCATTGGTTACTAAGTTGTGGATAATTTCCGTGCCGAGTGACGTTTGCGGATTCTTCATTCCAACGCCGTTGTCGGAAACGTGAAGTTCTACAAAGTCATGATCCACAATAAATTCCACATTAATAATTCCTTCTTCTTTGCCTCGAAATGCATGCTTTAGGGAGTTTTGTATGAGCTCATTAATAATCAACGCTATTGAAACCGCTTTCTTAGAGGTTGTTATTATTTTATTGCCATTCGGCTCAATAATCAAGTCTACTTTTAAGTTGTAATCGTTTAGTACCATCGTGGAACAAATTTTTCTTGTCAAATCTATAATATTTACATCATCGTCGTCTGCATCTTCCTTCGTAAGGATAATTTCATACACAGAGGAAATGCTATATATCCGGTTAAGTGTTTCCTCAAAAGCAGATCGGTTATTAGCTGATATGCCATTACGCATTTGCAATCTTATCAAGCTTGCGACAGTTTGCAAATTATTTTTAACCCGATGATGTATTTCTTTAATGACGACGGATTTCATCATCAATTCTTTTTCCTTTGTTCGAAGTTCAGTAATATCTTGGACGATCAACAACGTTTCTTGAGACTTATTTTTTTCACGCATTCTTATTTTTTTTACAATTAAGTTTTTGTCCTGAATCGTCAACTCAAAGACAAATACATCCTCTTCCTGCTCATAAACTGTCCGCAAAAACGGTAGCATTTCCAATAAATCTCGATACAATACATCATCCCGTCCGCTCATTTCAGAAATAAGCTTTAACCCCGAGGGATTTGCATAAACTAATCGATTACTAGCATCAGTCAAAATAAGCATCTCCATCAATAAATCCGAGACTACTCCAAGACCCGAATTCGTCAGTTGATCTTCCGCTGTTTCTGTAACTACCGAAAAACTTTTTATATCGTCAGCCGGTAGCGGTGAGGTGACTTGTTTCTCAGAAACCAACACACCGATCACTTGATGATAGGTGTTCTTAATGGGTACCACGGTTTGATGCACCACGATACCTTCTTGTGTCATCGCCTGCTGTATGATAGATTTCTTTCCGTTACGATAAGAATAAAAAACGCCCGGTTCAAAAGACTCAAATACAATCTTTCCAATGACAGAATTAGTATACAGTGGAGTACACCCCACTGGAAAAGCCTCTGCAACGACAATCGCTTGATTACTCGGTTTTAATTTACAATCGATGAACATATACGAATTGGACAGATCTGCATAGGTTTGTAAGCTAAACGCCATCTCTTGCAAAATCTGCACATCTTGATTAGTCAATTCCGTATGTAATTTACAAAGTTTCTCTACTGTTGATTTTACCAATACGCCACGACCCTACGATCAGGAGTACTGCTACCCCTACCCTTTAAAATTAGTATAGATTGGTTAGCGAAAGAGGTCAATTGACAAGTTCGATGTCGATAAATGGGCATTAAGGAAATCTTCCACCTTTCTCTTATACGCTTTCTGATCCATCACGAATGCTTCCCCGTGATTCGCATCATCTACTAAAAACAGTTCCGCTTCACTCTCCGTTACTTCGTACAGTTCCTTTGTCATATCTGTCGGTACAAATGTATCGGCGTTGCCGTGTATGTACAGTATTGGTATAGTTGCACGCTGTACAGCACTCAGCGCATCTGCTTCCTTCAATGAATATCCCGCTTTTGCGTTCGTCAATAAATTCATATTATCAAGTAACGGAAATGCCGGCAAATGAAACATTCGATTTAATTGATAGGCAAAAAGCTGATAAACGGATTGATACGGACTATCTGCAATGACTGCCTTCACTTGATCGGGAAGCTTCTCACCACTTGCCATCAAAACTGTAGCGGCCCCCATTGACAACCCATGGTAGACCACTTCTGTAGCAGGATCCATATTTTCGCTAAGTAACTTCGTCCAATCAATCAAATCCAAACGATCCGGCCATCCAAAACCATAATAGTCTCCACCACTTTTTCCATGTCCTCTAGCGTTTGGCATGAAGAGATTATATCCCAGTTCTTCATAATAAAATTGACCGTACAAGCCCATCTGTTTTGCGTGTCCTAAATAACCATGTGTCAGAATCACTAATTTGTTAGTCGGCTGTTTGGCAGGCAAGTAATACCCCATTAACTCTATACCATCTCTTGACGTCATGTGCATTTCTTCAAACTCCTGTTTATCCACCCAATCTAGCCAGTCTCCATTTAAAAACACATCCATGGTTTCAGCTGATACTTTCAAGTCAGCATTGCCTGTCAGGAAGTCTTTGGGACCACGTTTGATGGCCAGGTTATAGAAGAAAAAGCTTCCTGCTATCTGGAAAATAATAAAGATAGCAACTAGTAAAACGACAACCGTTTTCCATCTTATTTTTTTCATTTCTATATCCTCGTTCTCTTTGTCTTAGTATTTACTTTTATTATACAGTGAAAACGAAGAATTCGTTAGGAGGATTTCATGAGAAAAACCCCAGTAGTTGGATAACGACTACTGGGGCGGACTTCATTCACTATTTTTACTTCTTACTTCTTCTTATTGTCTTGCTCGGTAGCCTGATCTGCTCGTTTAAACTCTTTGTCGTACAATACTTCCTGTGTGGATGAAAGACCATTATTCTTATCAGTCAATGTTTTATGTGGCTGTTTGTTTTCACTCAAGTCTAAACACTCCTTTCCGTCTAGCTATCAGTGTTCCACGCATAGATAAAATTAAACATGAACCATTCAGTTAACGTTATTTGGTCTTTTTTCCAAAACCACGTATACTAACAGAAAAAGGGGTTGTTCACTATGAAGTTGCACATGACAGAACACGGTTTTGACACTGAAGTTGAGTTTGGTACCTTACACATTTCATCTAATGAAGAAAAAGGGTTTCGCCCCTTTCAATTGATGGTGGCGTCAATTGCTGCTTGCGGTGGTGGCGTCATGCGGAAGATTCTAGATAAAATGCGTATGCCTGCAGATGATATCACAGTGGAAGTGAAAGAAGTGATACGTTCACAGGATGATGCAAGTCGTCTGATGGAAATCCGCCTCCACTTCACAGTCATTGGCTCAGATATTACAGTAGAAAAAATGCCTCGAGTCATGGAACTAACAGAGAAGAATTGTTCCATGTTACAATCCGTCATGGGTTGTATCCATGTTGTGAAAACCTATGAGATGAGTACAAAATAAGTTTCAATGACCGACAATGAGAGTTCTCCCATTTGTCGGTTTTTTACGTTTGCAGGTCCTTATTTTTCCATTAAAAATCCTGTATACTGAATAGAATACCTAAAGGAGGTCTACCTACATGAAGAATAAACTAGTCGGGTTGTTAGCAGTTTTATTGATTTTTGCAGCAACGCCATTTCAAGCACAGGCAGCCACACAATTTTCTGACGTAGACAAGCATTGGGCGAAGAAAGAAATTATGTATTTAGCTGACCGTAATATTATCGGTGGTTTTCCAGACGGTACCTTTAAGCCAAACGATCCCATTACACGGGCGCAGGCATCTTCTATGCTCATTAAAGCATTGAAAATTCCGTTGGTAAAGGATCCCACAATACAGTTCAAGGACGTCTCGAAAAAGTCATCCTATTATCAAATACTCGCAACAGTGAACGAAAAAGGCATCCTGCGTGGAGACAATGGTTTCATGCGTCCTGGTGAGGATACTTCACGTGCACATATGGCTGCGATCATTCGTCGTTCATTTAACATACCTGTCGACCATCAGGCAACGTTTGTAGATGTACCCCCGACACATTGGTCATTCCCCGATATTAATGGGATTGCGAAAAAGGGCATTACGGGTGGTTCTGAAGGTAAATATATGCCGGCAGACTCCGTTACACGTTCTCAGTTCGCTGCATTTTTAGTACGTGCACTGGACGACTCTATGAAGTTAAAAGATTACCATTCCTATGTAGGCGTTAAAGGAAAGACAATTGAACAAAATGGTTTTACTTATACGATCGCAAAAGACAAAAACTCCACTAAGCTATTTAAAGAGAATAAAAAGGCTGGAACACGTTCAACACTTTTAGATAGCGCGACTATGCCGGATAACGGAATCAACCGAATACTGCTCATGTCCGGTTATCAAATGGTCCTATACAATGATGATCTCTTCATTCCGTATTGGAACTTGATCAATGCGGGAAATAAAATGCCTGTAGGATATAATCTGGTGAAATTGAATGTAAATGACTGGAGTTACACGATTGGTAGTATTCCAATCGATCAAAAGTTCCGTAATATGTTCATTTGGAACGATCGAATCTACTATACACTTGAAAAAAACAAGGAACGAGTTTTCGATTCTACATTCGATTCTACTACTCCAATAGATGATCCATTGACGCTGTATTCAGTAGCGATGGATGGCAAAAACAAAAAAACATTATTGAACTTTGACGCCCGTGTCATTTTCGATGAAGTAGAAGCTACTTCGAAAACCAATCAAGTAAGTCAAAACAATAAATCCGTAGCGTTCGACCTTTCTACGATGTATTACTTCAACAAAACAGGTGTGTATAAATATAATCTGTTAGATAAAAAGATCAGCAAAGTTTCTACTATTCTTGCGAGGGATATGGATGTTACCGCTACACAGTTAATCGTGACGGATCAAGCAGGTAAGAAACATACACTTAAGAAATAAGAAAAATGGCATGCCTCTAACCTAGTGGCATGCTTTTTTTCTATCGGTCTATAACAAGTTTAGCAACCATCCGAATTACTAATTGTCCAATGAAAAACGGTATAGCTGTTAGCAAAATGACAATATCTCGACCAAATGGCTTGAACCATCCACCATCATCTGAGATGAAATTCATAGCCAATACTAGAGACACTATGGCGGTAAGTATATTCATAAGTAAAATATAACGAACTTTTATAGCGCAAGATAAAATACCTGTTATCACAAGATATAAAACAGACACGACTAATAAATACTTTGCATCTTCTCGCTTCATATACTGGCCGAATTCATAGAAATGAAATAAGAACGGTGCTGGAATCAGAATCATGACAAGCCATGCCATGTTCAAATATCGTCTTACCATTGCTTCATCACTCCAATTTGCTAAGTATAAAACATGTACTGTTTATTCAACATGATTAGTAAACCTTCACATACCTGACATACCAGCAACGACTACAAAAGTAGTCCACAAAAAGCCCAGTCCAATAGCTAAAACTGCGACCGCCCTTAATGAAATAAGTAAAACGGTAAGCCAACTTTTTTCTGTAGGCCCTTCAACTTTTAACGATAGAAGAATAAATGCGGTTCCTACTATTCCGGTTACGAAAGTGAGTACAACACCTATCCAATACCAGATCAATCCGTTACCCCAGTACGCCATACTTTGAAATAAATCACTTAGGAAAAATACACCCGCTGCGCATACAAAAGCGAGCAGTATACATACTAGTTGTTTCTTTTCTCTTTGCATAACGTGTATCCTCTTTTCATTCTACTAGATTACCGTTTATTCAAGGCTTCTTCACTGTTACGTACCCTACTTTCTCCACCAATTCCTGTCCTTGCGGTGAAACCATCCATTCAATGAATTTCTCAGTATTCGGATTTTCTGTTCCTGCTGTGATGACATAAAACTCAGATGCAATTGGATAGTCATCAGTACGGATTGTTTCTTTCGTCGGCTTGACGCCGTCGATTGCGAGCAGTTTAATCTCATCATTTCCTACCATTTCCGTTGAGTAATAGCGGAATGTATAGCCCATGGCATTCTTATAATTTCGATACTTTGAGACTTCTGAAATTATACCACCCATTCCTTCGGGCACATTCTCTTTTGGAGCATCCATGATCGGAATATTCCCCATCAGTCGTTCCAAACCTGTCTGACTACCACTGTCCGCTGGTCGTTGGAATGCGCGAATCGACTCGTTTTTACCTCCTACCTCTTTCCAATTGGTGATTTTCCCCGCATAGATATCTTGAATTTGTTTTAATTCTAGATTATCAATAGGGTTTTTTTGATTAACAAAAAAGACAAATGCTTCTCGACCAATCGGTGTTAATTTCAGCTCAAGACCTAGTTGCTCGGCTTCTTTCATTTGGGCGTCTGAAGGTCCTGCCGCAAAAATTATATCTACCTCGCCAGAAAACAGATTTTCATAAGCGATAGGTGTTGTATTGACCATTACTTCACTATCATACGGATTGTATTCTTTACTCGGATAGACTGCTTGAACAAAAGCTGCATACAGTGGATATAGCGCGGTAGCGCCGTCAATTCTTGGTAAATCATCCTTCAGTTCGAGTGTAGCCACCTCATCGAGTACGGCAAGCTTTGATTCCTGTCCAATCGTAAACGGTTCATAATCACGCACTTCCACTTCGGCATCCACTGTTGAAATACTCTCCTTGTATATATGCATTATCGGCCAAACTGCCGCCCCTAGTAGAACTACCCCTGCAATAATGCCGAACAATCGCTTTCGTTGCTGCGTGTTGAAGAAATGAAAGATCATCATGACGATCCACACATATAAAATGATCATTGCACTTAGCGCTAACGGTATATAGTGGATCCATCCCATTAGCAATAAATACAACAATCCAATTCCCGTGAAAAATAGTAACGCTATTAATAAAAGTACCGCAAATGCTATGGGGGCAACCATACGCGTTCCTCCCTTTCATTTTCCGCTCAATTCCTCCAACCGGTGACGTGCCTCGTCTTCATCAAATGAACTGTACCAACGATAATGCTCCTCATCTAAAATACGGAAATGCTGACTAATTACATTTTGCTGTAAACGAAAAATTCCTTTTGCCTCCAATTCGCGCCACCACACTTTACCACCCATCGATTGATCCTTTCGGCGGTCAATACCGTCATGCGCAATAGTTTCCAGTACTTCTAACGGATCACCGCCAACGGTAGCTTGCAATACGTCACTATCGCGAAATAAAGCACAGACAGCTATAACGGCTGTCCAACTGGCCATGGCTCTTGCTTTTTCAATTTGAATCAACGTCTTTTTAGAAAGTCCTAGTACATCCGCCATTTTTTGTTGGGAATATTCTTTCTCTAATCGAATCACCCGTAACTTCAATGAAATCAGTTCTATTAATTGTTGTTGATTCACTAGATCACCTCATAGTTACATTTCATATCCATTGGTGTAATATTACACCCATGTCATTAAGTAATCAAGTTGCTTTCAAAACTTTCTGTTAACCATACAACTATCGATTCTTTCTCAAAATTATGATACGATTTATTGACTTTGTGATTTAGAAAAAGAAACGAGGATTCTTATGAAACAGCGTGAACAATGGACATCCAAGATTGGCTTTGTTTTAGCAGCTGCTGGCAGTGCCATCGGCCTAGGTGCAATCTGGAAGTTCCCTTATATGGCCGGAACGAACGGTGGCAGCGTGTTTGTGCTGTTATTTATTATTTGTACATTATTGATTGGTTTGCCAATTTTATTGGCTGAGTTTGTCATTGGCCGTAGAGGACAGGCAGATGCAGTGACTTCTTTGAAAAAATTATCATTGGGACGCAAGTGGGGATGGGTTGGATGGATGGGACTTGCCTCTTCTTTCATCATCTTATCTTTTTATAGTGTCGTCGGCGGATGGGTTTTATCGTATTTGGCGCGTGCCTTTACGTTTACACTAGGTGGGCTGGATTATGGAGAGTTATTCAATACGACGATTGCGAATCCATGGGAAGTATTATTGGCACAAGCGTTATTTATGGCGTTAACGATCTTTATCGTTCAAAGCGGGATTCGCGGAGGGATTGAACGGGCCAGCCGCTGGATCATGCCTTTATTATTCTTGTCATTCATTGTATTAGCCATTCGTTCGCTGACACTAGACGGCGCGATGGAAGGTGTGCGTTTCCTATTCGTACCGGATTGGAGTTATTTTAACGGAACTACTTTTCTAGTTGCGTTAGGACAGGCATTCTTCTCACTAAGTGTCGGTGTGACCGCGATGATGACTTACGCATCCTACCTTTCGAAAGAAGAGAAGCTCGGACAGTCCGCGTTTAATGTCTCTATGCTGAACATAGGGATTTCGATCCTAGCGGGACTTGTCATTTTCCCAGCAGTTTTCGCGTTAGGACATTCACCGGAAGCGGGGCCAGGACTAATTTTCGTTATCCTGCCAGCTATTTTCAATGAAATTCCATTTGGCAGCGTATTTTTAATTATTTTCTTTTTCTTGATGCTATTTGCTACATTGACTTCTGCTATAGCGATGCTCGAAATCGTAGTTTCTACAGGCATCCGTAAAAAGCATGATAGAAGAAAGCGCGCTTCGTGGGTGTTTGGCGGATTAATCTTTTTGGTCGGAATTCCTAGTGCATTATCATTCGGTTTATTATCCGGCATTAGTATTTTCGGCAACTCTATTTTCGATTTTGCGGATATACTGACGAGTAGAATTGCGATGCCACTCGGGGCATTGGCTGTGTCTTTATTTGCCGGCTTTGTACTGACGAAAGAAGATACAGCAGAGGAGTTAAGGATGCACCCAGCTCTTCACTCTTTGTGGAAAGTAATTGTACGCTATTTCGCACCTATTGCAATCATCGTCATTTTCTTTACTTGGATTTTAGGCATGTAAAAAGCACGCCGGGGATTTTCTCCGGCGTGCTTTTTATTTTTAATAGGGAGAGCGTTTGGAATCTGTAAATGACAAGTACTGATTTCTTACTTAGTAAGTCCAGGTTCCACTGCATAATGTACATTACTATTTCTCAATGTATCATGAAGATCTCCAAATCGAGAAAGAAATGCTAGTTGGCTCACCGCGGGTCTACAAGAAAAGCGTCCGCCTGGAACGTCGAGCAACTATGCCTTCCCGTCACCTCACTATTCCACTAGATATGTTTCATGAGCGCTTTTACTACTTGCGTCAATCCCGCCAAATCGTCTTCTGTAAAGCGATCTAATTCAGGGCTATCGATGTCGAGCACACCAAATACTTCTCCATCTTTAATCAGCGGTACAACAACTTCGGAACGGGATGCTGCGTCGCATGCGATATGGCCTGGGAACGCATTAACGTCTGGTACAACTAAGCCTTCTTTCGTCTTCGCAACTGTTCCGCAAACACCTCTGCCGAGCGGAATACGGATACATGCCGGTAATCCCTGGAATGGTCCGAGCACGAGCTCATCGCCGTCCATCAAGTAAAAACCTACCCAATTGATGCGGTCGAAGAATTGATTGAGTAACGCGGATGCGTTGCTTAAGTTTGCGTAGACGTTCGGCTCTCCCGACATGAGTGCATCCAACTGTGTGATTAGTTGTGCGTACTTCTCTTGTAAGTCATTGGAATAATCAATGGGTGTATACATACTAATTCCCTACTTTCTGTGACAGTTCTTATGTTAATCATACATAGAATAATAGAATTGGAAAAGTAAACGAACTCCATTCGTTGTTTTAAATCAATCTAATTTCACCCTTAGTACCTCACCGGTCACGGCATCAATTTTGATTTCATACTTCTGTCCTTCTACTGTGCGAATATCCACTTCATATATCAACATGCCGTCATCAAATTCCAGTTCTGATTTCACCACTTCACCCGGTACTCTTTGTCGTGCGATTTCATTCGCCTGCTCCATTGAAATCCTGCGATATTGCGGATGTTGCCAGTGATTCATCCAATACTCACTTTGCTGATTCAATATATGACCCCTCCCATTTCCTTCTACGCTGTTAGTCTATGTGAAGGAAAGGAAAGATGCCACACAGCCAAGCATGTCGTTTACGAAAGAAAAACGGATTATTTCCAAGGAAATAATCCGTTTTTGTCAGGCAGTTTGTGCTGGAACTTTCTTTTCTTTATAACGCATCCAAATAATGAGCGGAATAAGTAGTAACGAAATATACGTTCCAAGAAAACTTAACATGGAAAAACCGAAAAATGCCATGACAATTCCTGATGCAAGTCCACCTACTGTCCCCGCCAGTGCGACAAACACGTCGATGCTTCCTTGGATCTTCGCACGACTTAACACGTCAGTTGAATCGATAACAATAGCTGTTCCGCTGATTAATCCAAAGTTCCAGCCAACCCCCAGCAATATGAGCGATACGGACATCCAGAATATCGATTCGCCCGCCACATAGGCTGCAAGAATACCTGCTAGCGCAAGTGTCACCCCGGACGCAATTACCATAATCGGTCGTCCAATACGGTCTACTAATACACCAGTAAAAATGGATGGTAAATACATACCTGCGATATGTAAACCGATGACTAAACCAATTCCCGATATGGAAGCGCCGTGATGCTGCATATGGACAGGGGTCATTGTCATAATAGCAACCATGATGCCATGCGATAGTACAAGGACAATGCTACCCACCCAAATTCCCATCCTCTTGACCGTATGTTGACGAGCAACACGTCCTTCATCAGACTCTCCACGTTCTTTTTGTTCCGCCAATTCAATCTCACGTGCAACGAGTAAAGGATCCGGTCGTAAAAACAGTAAGAATGTCAGCCCGGATAATACGTAGGCGACCCCTGCTAGTAGAAATACACCCGTTAACGAAGGTATACCGATGAAATCTGCTACATATCCCATTGGCAAGACGAGATTGGGTCCGGCTACCGCACCAATTGTGGTTGAAACAAGAGCGACACTAACCGCAGTAGCCCGTTGCTTTTCATTCGCTAGATCTGTTCCGGCATAGCGGGCTTGTAGATTGGAGGATGTACCTGCTCCATAGATAAACAGAAAAAGGAATAACACAGCAAGACTTCCGGTCATCACAGCAAAAATCACACCGAACGCACCTACACCACCGGTAATAAAGCCTGCGCCAAGGCCGAGGCGGCGACCATAACGTTGGGACAACCTACCGACAAGATAGGCTGAGAATGCTGAACCAAAAGTAGATAGCGCAATGGGCATACCGGCTAAGCTTTCGTTCCCTGTCATATCTTGAATTAATAGCGCCCCTACTGTAATTCCAGCTGCAAGTCCGGCACCACTAAATATTTGGGAAATGATCACGACAAGTAAAGAGCGCTTATACAATTGCTTCTGCGCTTCCTTTGATTTTGTATAGAATGAATAATCTTGCCGTTTTGACATGAAATTCCCCACCTTTTCTATTACCGTACAATAGATCTATATGTTAATGAACTTTTACACTTTATTTATCTTATCACATATTACTAAATGGAAAGAGGGGCCTTTTCCATACGCAAAAACAAGCAATCCCGAATTTCCGTGACTGCTCGTTTCCTTAAAAATATGGCGTTTTATACTATCAGTCAACTAGTGTTTTTTTACGCAAAAGAAAAGACTATCCAAAAGATAGTCTACCTTCACTTATTTCATTAGCTCTTTATATCTCTTTAAGCATTTCTCATACGCTTCTTGTATAGTTGCAGCCTGGATGACATCTTGGCCAATTGTAGCAAAACGGGCTACAGAGTGTTCGTATTGTGGGTCGTAGTAGTGAGTCAACAACTGTTCTACGGCTTCTGTGAACCGCCCGTTCTCTAGATCCTTCTGAATTTGTACTGCAATTGGTTGATGGATGCGTTTGCGAATTCTTGTAAAAGCTTCTAGAAACAGATCTGGTTGTTTTTCCGGTTCGTACACGGAAAGGATTTCTTTGACACGTACTTCGAACGGTAGTTGAATAATCCATTGAGGGCTTTGTCCTTTTTTCTCAAACAATAGTTCCGGCATATGTACTTGTCCTATGCGTTTGCTTTCGCCTTCTATGAAAATATATGGCTCATTTTCATACCTCTCTAGTTTATTTGCAAGTAGCAATTCGAATTTCTTCTGGTTGTTCGGCTCGACACCGATTTGTCCAAATATCGAACCTCTATGACCCGCCATACCTTCTAGATCAATGACCGGATAGCCATCTTCCATCAGCTTATGAAGAATCTTCGTCTTGCCGCTTCCTGTATACCCGTTTAGTACAAGCAATTTAGGTTTGATCGTTTCTTGCAGTCGTGCAATAACCCGCTGGCGATATGTATGAATCCCGCCACTAATTCGGCTTGAGCGGATTCCCATCAATTCCAGTACGGTCGCCGCCGTTTTACTTCGCATCCCGCCGCGCCAACAAAACACAGTGATTGGTGTGTCTATTTTCCTGAACTCTGCAATGAATTCGGGTAATTTTTTAGAGAAAATAACTAGACCATGATCCATTGCTGCTTGTTTTCCTACTTGCTTATATAGCATACCCACTTCCGCACGTTCTTCATTTGTGAAAATCGGAATGTTCATACTGCCCGGAATAGTTGCTTCCTTAAACTCTTTCGGAGAGCGTACATCGACTAATGTATGTGAATGCTTTTCCTGTAACTCGAGCGCTTCCCTCAATGTAATGTCCCGTGCCATGTAATTTCCCATCTCCTTGATTTACTGTACGATAATTCGACCGTTATGATCATCAGTTACTTCTCCAATAATATGCGCATCGACTCCCGCTTCACGCAAATGCTCATGCAAACGATCCGCTTCATCTCCGGCAACTGCTACAAGCAAACCGCCAGAAGTTACTGCGTCACATAAAATCCATCTGCCAACTTGATCCAATGATTCCGGATATTCAACCATATCCTCTATATGTGCAAAGTTATTTTTCGTACCGCCTGGAACCGAACCCTCTTCTGCAAGTGTCCGTGTACGAGGTAAAACAGGAACTTTGTCGTTATCAATTCGCAAGCACACGCCACTACCTGTTGCCATTTCGGAGGCATGCCCAAGCAAGCCGAAGCCTGTTACGTCTGTTGAAGCATGAATGTTGTAATCATCCATCACTTCAGCCGCCGTTTTATTGAGTGTGGTCATCACTTTTGTCACGTCAATTTCTTCTTCTTTAGACAATAATCCGTTTTTTAACGAAGTGGTCATGATACCTACGCCAATCGGTTTTGTCAGTATCAGACGATCGCCAGGTTTTGCTCCTGCATTCGTACGGATCTTATCAGGATGCACTGTTCCAGTTACTTGCATACCAAACTTAGGTTCCTGATCATCAATAGAGTGGCCACCGACAAGAACGGCACCAGCTTCTTTCAATTTGTCAGCAGCTCCCCGCAAGATCTCCGTCAAGATACTGCGGTCAAGTATATGTATCGGGAATGCGACGATGTTCAATGCTGTAATAGGTTTACCGCCCATTGCATAGACATCGCTGATTGCATTCGCCGCCGCCACTTGTCCAAAGTCATATGGATCATTGACAATGGGTGTGAAGAAATCTAGTGTCTGCACGATGGCAGTCGTATCATTTATCTTATATACACCTGCGTCGTCGCCTGTATCCAATCCTACCAGCAAATTAGGATCAGTGAGACCGGGAGGCAATGTGCGAAGAACTTCAGCTAAATCAGCAGGTCCAATTTTACAACCACAGCCTCCTTTTGAAGATAATGAAGTGAGTTTTACAGAAGACTTTTGCATTGTGGATATCAACCTTTCAATTTGTAGTCCCTATATTTTACCATAGAGTTTGCATTCTAGATCTGTTGGGCACTTAAAATTTTACTGAAGGATGAAAAAAAGACTACGCTTTTAGGCATAGTCTTACATGTTACAAAGCTATTATTTTACGTATAGTACATACCAATGGCTCTCTTTTTTCTCGATAAATTCCCCAATCCAACCTTCTTTCAGCAATTTTTGTTGCTGTTCAGTATTCCCCATTAGAACGGATTTTTGCTGTGAAGTGGTTTTAGGAAAAGGCTTTTGCAAATCCATGAATAAAATATAACGAAGTTTATTGCCATATTTAACGTTGAGTCCTTTAATTCGTAAACCAAGTGAAAATTTATCTTTCAAGCTTGGAATATTAAATGGTGCAACAGTTGTACAAATATAGCGGTAGCGGTCTCTCTCTACATGTTCCATCAGCCATTTACCTAATGTCGTTTGCAGTCCATGCCCTCTATAGTCTGGATCCACACCTGAAATCTCCGAGTATAGCACACTGGATAATTCGTTTTGTAATACCCCAACATCGATTCCCAAATGCTCATCGTCTTCACCAGGATCCAACATGGCACGGAACGCGACGAGACGATCGTCTACGAAAGCCCCCACCATCATGCCGTTGCCACGTAGAATATACTCAAACTCTTCATCCGTAAGCGGTTGAAGAAATTCAGGTTGCTCGAGAACCGCTATGATCCGCTCTTGTAACGCTAGAACTTTCGGTAGCTGGTCTTCTGTTAGCAATGAAAGGGATGCTTGCAATGTCATAATGTCACCTTTTCTCTACGCACTGTTAATTCTTCTAGCGTTTGCTCATCTACATCGATACCCAGTCCAGGTTTTTCATTGAGTTTAATAAACGGTACTTCATAGTGCAGATTGCCGACGTCTTTACTGAATTTCAACGGCCCAGTTAGTTCTACACTCGTCATCGCTTTTTGTGAGAAAGCTACGTGGAATCCTGCCGCAGATCCAATAGACGACTCCACCATTGATCCAACCTGGCATTCAATGCCGGCCATCTCAGCCATATGTGCAAGCTTCATTGCAGGATACATACCTCCACATTTCATGAGCTTGATATTCACTTTATCTGCTGCACGCTTTGCGATGATTTCACGCATTTCGCGCACTCCACGCAATCCCTCATCTGCCATTAGAGGTGTTGCGATTTTCGATTTGATTTCTACCATTGCATCGATGTCATCTGCTTTTACTGGCTGCTCGAGCCAATCCAGATCACAGCACTCCAATTGTTTCATCGCCTGCAATGTCGTCGCACTGTTGACCCAACCTTGGTTAACGTCTACTCGAATTGCAATTTCTTTACCCACGCGTTCGCGCACAGCTTGAATTCGCTTGACGTCTTCCGCTGCGTTGATACCGACTTTCATCTTTAATGAACTATAACCCGCTGCCACACGGTCAGCAGCCTCTTGTGCCATATGTTCGGGTGAAGCGATACTTAGAACATGTGTAATCGGAAAACTCTCATGATAACGTCCACCAAGTAAATTGTAGGCAGGGATACCATATGCCTTCCCTACTGCGTCAAAGCAAGCAATGTCTAGCGCCGCTTTCGCCGTAGGCACACCGTAAATCGCCTGATCCATCAATTCATGAATTTTCCCAAAGCAACTTGGATTTTCACCAAGTAAAACGGGAGCGAGTGTATGACGTAGTACGGCAAATGTACCTTCCCAGCTTTCCCCCGTGACATGGTCATCCGCTACCGCTTCACCGTAACCTACATAACCTGTATCTGTTGTTAATTTCACAATAATAGATGGCATGTCAGCATAAGATGCATAGCTAATTACAAAGGGTTCATAGAGCGGTAATCGAATCGCAAAAATTTCTATTTCAGTTATTTTCATTATTTTTCTTCCTTTCCTATTGGCAGCTTTTCATCTGTGTTGTATGATTGTCGTTAAATAGTCGTTAATGAAAAGAGGGGATCCCATTAAGAAGGTTACCATTGCATTAATCGGCTCACAAGAATTTTGTCGGCAAGCAAGGAGTATTGTATTACCACATAATATGCGTATTGATTACTATCAATACGACAGGCCGTCCGATGCTCCTCGGCTACTAAAGACAATGAGACCTTGTCATGCCATTTTGTTCTCTGGCTCCCTGCCTTATGAAGCGTCCAAACAAGTTCTACAGACCCTCTCAATTCCAGCATTCCATGTCCAACAAAATGAACATACAATCGCCGTCACTTTATTATACCTTGCTTCAGAAAAAAATATGGCGATTCATGATATTTCTATAGATATAAAAGAGCTAACACATATTGAACAGATTTTACAGGATCTCGGTCCTCTTTCTTCCATTCAGAAGCCCGCTATACATGAATTACAAGCCAATACGGATTTACAAGCGGTTGTGAATTTTCATATGGAGCATGTTAAGAGCGGGAAGTCGAAATTAGCAGTAACTAGTGTGCATGCCGTATACGATCAATTACAAGCGGCAGGCATCCCATCATTCCGGATGCTGGATTCCACAAGCAATATTTTACGTGCAATGGAACATGCAGTCCAACAAGCAGATTTTGCAAGAAGTGAAGCAACTAAAATCGCTGTAGGAGTACTACAAGTTCACCAACCTGAGAAACTTCCGCAGGACACTATTGAAAAGTTAGCGAACTACTTGCAGGCGCAGTGGAAAGAAAAAGAGGGCAGCTTCTTTTTCTACACTACTCTAGGCACTATAGAATTTGTTTTCGCTTTAAAAGCCTTCGTCCAGTTCTGTGAATCACTTCAATCAGCATCCACATTGTCTTTTGGATTAGGACTCACAACCCTGGAGGCCAGCGACAATGCGATGAGCGCACTGCAACTCAGCAAACAAGCGGACGACATAGGAGTCTTTATGCTAGATGAATATAAGAAACTTCATGGTCCTATGCCTGCTATAAAACCGGCAGTTGCGATGAGGTTGGACGACCCAAATTTGCTTAAGATCAGTGAAAAGACGACATTGAGCCCTGCAGTCATTTCTAAGCTAACGCTGTTTGATGAATTTAGACAATCCACACCATTCACTGCTAATGATTTAGCTGGATATTTAGCTGTCTCTAGAAGAACCGCTGAACGAACAATTAAAAAACTAATGGATCAACAGTTTGTCGTTTCAGTTGGTGAAGAAATGACCTACAGCCAAGGCAGACCACGCGCATTGTACAAAATGAAGCTTACCATCTAGTAAAAAAGCAAAGCCGTTAATAACTCGGCTTTGCTTTTTAATTATTCAAGTTGCGCTTCGAGTTCCAACTTCGCTTCTTGCTCACTCATTTTCACAATTTCCTCAGATGTCATTTTGACAACAGAAAAACCAGTTAAAGCATAGAGAATCGAAATGAGAGGTACAGCGAAATTCAAGATAGCGTACGGGCCGTATTCTACTACACTTACACCAAGCGTACCGAATATAAACACACCACAAGTATTCCAAGGAATAAATACGGATGTCAGTGTTCCACCATCTTCTAGTGCACGCGACAGGTTCTTCGAGTTCAAGCCCATATCCTTATATGTTTTACTAAACATTCTAGAAGGTACAACAATCGAAACGTATTGTTCAGAACAAGTTGCATTGGTCATGACACACGCACCGATCGTTGAAATAATTAATGTAGATGTAGACTTCACGACTTTCAGCAATTGCTTCATAATGGCCCGCAACATACCTGAATACTCAAGAATACCACCGAAGGTCATGGCCACAATAGTCATAGAGACGGTATACATCATACTATCAAGACCACCGCCATTAAATAGTTTATCTACTAGCTGATTACCCGTCTCGATTGCAAAACCACTTTGCAGAGCACCGAGCGCATCTGTAAATGTCCCCGACTGAAGCGTTACATGTGATAAAAAACCCATTATAATCCCGATAATCAATGCCGGTACTGCAGGAATCTTCATGGCAACCATCACAATGACCGCCAAAGGAACTAGCAATAACCAGGGTGAGATAACGAAGCTCTCTTGCATAACCTGGGATGTGTTGGCAATCGATGTTAATTCAGTTTCACCTGACCCAAATCTTCTTCCGAGGAATGTGAATACCCCAAGAGCAATTATTAATCCAGGAATCGTCGTATACAACATATGCTTAATATGATCAAATAAATCCGTTCCAGTAAGTCCTGCGGCTAAATTGGTTGTATCGGATAACGGTGACATCTTGTCTCCAAAGTATGCGCCAGAAATGACAGCCCCTGCTACCATTCCAGCTGGAATCCCCATACTGAGTCCAATACCCATCCCAGCTACACCTATCGTAGCCATTGTCGACCATGAGCTACCTATTGCCAATGAAACGATTGCACAAATCAGCGCAATGGCTACTAGGAACCAAGAGGGTGTAATGATTTTCAATCCGTAGAAGATCATTGTGGCAACTATCCCTCCGCCCATCCACGAGCCAATAACCAAACCGACAAGCATAATGATGACGACTGCTGGAAGGGCCAAACGAATTCCTTTGTACATCATTTCCTCAATTTCTTTCCACGAGAAACCATGACGCCAGGCTACGAGTGACGCAATGGCAGTCCCTACAATTAGCGGCATATGCGGTCCCTCTTTAAGCTTAACTACAGTTAAGATCATAACCAGTATCATTAAGACTAACGGTAGAAGAGACCACCAGAACCCAATTTCTCTTTTTTTCCTCTGTTCCACTACGCAACCCTCCATTCAAATTCAGCCAAATAGGATGTGTCGTTATATAGTCGGTTAATCTATTTTATACGTTTTCTAAATTATTTGTCAATATAAATATGTAAGCGTTTACTATGTTTTTTCCTATTGACTAGTCTGTCCCTATGAGAGAGCTGTTTTGTAAATATGTACATTTACCAGCTACTACAAATTAACACCTTTCCAAAGTAGTGGAAACAATGGCCAAAGTAGTTTATAAATCTAGGCAACGGGAATAATACAAAGTACTTTCATGAATGGGGGCACACTGCCAGTGACAACTACTAACCAAAGAATTGATACGATAAAGTGCGTAACAGAATACGATACACTGCGCCGAGTCATATTATGCCAGCCGAAATTTATGGCGATTGATGAAGTCATTAACGAAGTACAAAAAAAGTATGAAGATGAAAACATTGATATACAACGTGCAATGAGTCAGCACGCAGAATTTGAAAAACTCTTGAAGGAAAACGGAGTGGAAGTCATCACGCTTCCTCCTTCTGAAAAATACCCCGAGCAAGTTTTCACACGAGATATTGGCTTCACAATCGGCAATGACGTATTCATAGCCGACTTGGCTGCAAATATTCGAAAAGGTGAAGAAATCACACTAAAAGAATGGCTGATTGCACATGACATCCCCTATCAGTCCGCCACCGATCGAATAGAAGGCGGCGACATTATCGTTGACAGGGATACCATCTACATCGGCATCAGTAGTCGTACGTCCAGGGAAGCTGTAAATAAACTGGAGGAAAAGCTTCCTGATTATCAACTCAAGCGGATTCCATTTGACGGGCAGTACTTACATCTCGACTGCGTTTTTAATATTCTTTCACCCGAAAAAGCGCTCGTCTTTCCAGCGGCATTTGATCAGGAAACACTGCATCAACTGGCCGATTCGTATGAACTGATTGAAGTGGCCGAAGATGAACAGTTTTCGCTTGTTACCAATGTTCTCTCAATTGGTAACAACAAAGTATTCAGCCTTCCACAAAATAAACAAGTGAATAAAAACTTACGCGCACATGGATTTGAGGTCATTGAAGTCGACTTCTCGGAAATTATCAAATCCGGCGGCTCTTTTAGATGTTGCTCAATGCCCGTAGAACGCGGATAATACAAAAGACCGAAGCATAAACGCACAATGCAGCGTTTATACTTCAGTCTTTTTCTATTCAAGAATTTCTATATAGGTTCCACGTTCACTTTCAATATCAGGAAGATTCAACTCAATCGATTCGGGTATGACCAAGTGAATCATCATGGCTGCCGACACTGAGCCAGAGGAATAGCCATGCGTTTTTTCACCGGTGAACTGATTCAATATATTTGAATCATGATAAAATGTATACTGAATATTATTCCGAGGCTGTTTAGGAACAGTCATCCAATTGTTTTCCCAAATTGGTAATGCAATTTCGAGCTGATCCGTAAAGTCATAATACACATCATCCCCATCACCATCACCGATATTTGCCAATAACTCAGGGGTGTAGACGGTTTCCCCGACCATATTACTGTTATCGGATGTACGTTCAATCAACATATAAGCACCAGTGAAGGGGGATATCGATAGTTCATCTTTCACCTCATGTGACCGCTTCGCTAGAACGAGACGTTCAGGAATCGTGGCCCTTTCTACAATCGCAGATTGCAAATCAAATTCAATATCTTTATCCGTTACTTTTGGTGGAATATGAGATTCTACCTTACGCTCCATGAATTCCGCCACGACAACGCCGAGTAACAATAACACAAGATAACCTACAATAATATTGCGATGAAATGATTTCTTCAATCGCGTACGTTTCATGTTTTTCGTAAATATCACAATAGGAACCAGACCAAGAAGTAGGATTATCGGTATCAACACCATAAAAAACATCATGGATTTCTCACCTCCAAACGATTTGTCACAAAGAGGCTGATACCAAACAGTACAGCAACCGATACTACTACTTTCAAAACAAATACCAGAATTGATGTCTCTCCGTAGTAAAAGTACAATACGCTATCACCTTCGCCAACTGACAAGCTGATACCGAACGTGAAATACACAAACCAGATCAATCCAAACAAGGCAATGAACAACTTGCTAAACTGTATTAAAGTTCCAAGTAAATACCCAATCATCATAAGCAGCAATGTGTACGCGGTCATTACGAGAATCCGGGAGAAGAAATCAAGCGGCGACGACAGAAGGCCTGTCGTTTCTATAATGACATTATCGCCAAACAGCGCAACAATCTTCATTACCGACCCGATCAACACAGTCGTTACACCCCCAAGTAATGACGCTGTGCAAATGAAATAAAGGTTTGCCAGCTGAAAGGTCAGACGATTCGTCACGAATGAAAAGGATTCATTACGCTGTGCAGCCGATGTCAGTAAGAATCCAACAATGAGTGCCCAGAATAATGTCAAGCCTACCTGACTATCATTTGATATGGACGTGTAGTTAACAGAAATCATCTCTTCCCATTCGTTCATGGACGAGGACCCCGCTCCACTTATAAATATAGTCCCAATAATCTGTAGTACTATCAGCGTAGTAAATACCGCGCCATTGGTACTCAATTTAAATAAATACTGACGCTTCGCCAGTTCATTGACGCTCCATTGCGTTGAAAACATCGTCTACACCTCCCGTCGCCTGGCCCGTCATCGCCAAGTACGCTTGGCTTGCAGAAACCGCCGATACGCGGATGCCTGCCTGCTTCAACTCTTCCACTTCCGCTTCGGTATGCTGATTGTCAACAATCCATTCCGTCATTGGCCCCGCGTTTGCTCGATGAACAACCGCATAGCGAATCGCATAGGATTTCAGCACACTCTCTCGCGCTTGAAGTGACAGGAATTTTTCCTGCAGTTCAGTTATCGGTCCATGAAACGAGATGCTCTTGCCGTCAATCACCAAAATATCCTCCAGCAAATCCTCCATTTCTTCCATGTGATGACTCGACAACAAAATAGTGCGGGGATAAGCGATATAATCTTTCAGCAGCGCCCTGTAAAAATCCCTACGCGCCCCAGCATCCATTCCTGTAATTGGCTCATCAAACATCGTGAGTGGACAACGTGTGGCAATACCAATAATTGCATTGAATGTACTACGCTTCCCTTTTGACAGTACGCGATGATTCAGCGACAGCGGTAATTTAAAGTATTCAAGCAGACGCACAGCTAGATCTTGATTCCAATTTTCATAGAAGCGATCACATTCTGTTAGCAAATCATCCAATGTTAGTGCATCCGGGAAGCCCATCATATCGTCAATGAACATCATGTTGGCGGAAACCTTGAGACTATTGAAGGGATGCTCACCAAACACACGAAGTTCTCCATCCGACTCTTTTATGAATCCCGCAATCATCTTCATCAACGTCGTCTTTCCCACACCATTACGTCCTACCAATCCCGTAATGACATTCTTACGGATTTTTAAATTCAACTGGTCCAGTACTGTAATAGATCGATAACTTTTTGACACGTTTTTCAACGTAATTGCTGACATTATGACCTCTCCTTTCGCCCTGCCTGGATTAATTTAATTAGCTGATTTTCTTCCAGCCCAAGTAATGCCGCTTCATTAAGCAGCTCCTGCACCAGACGACTTAACCTACCGCCTTTACGCTTCGTCAGCAGTTTCTCACGTGCGTCAGCTGTGACAAATGTGCCAAGGCCACGTTTTTTATAAATAAGTTCCGCATCTAGTAAAATCGTCAGTCCCTTCCCGGCAGTCGCAGGATTGATATTGAAAAGATCTGCCAATTGATACTGCGAGTACACTTTATCGTCCGCTTGTAACGTACCATCAATAATTTCTGTCTCTAACCATTCTGCAATTTGTATATAAATCGGCTTTTCTCCATCCATCTCAAGCAAGAATTTCACCACCTCAAGGTTACCTAGTACATTACTGTTGTAATGTACTATACGCATTTTCATAACATAATGCAAATAACTAATCATATAAAAATTATGGTAAATCGATGTATAAAATAATCACTTACTACTCACCCTAGGTAACTACACTGTATGTAAGGAGCCGATAAAATGAATACAGTTAAGGATTTTCCTATTCAACGAAACAGATTAATCAATGCAGGCTTTCTATTGGTTTGCTTATGTTTATTAGATGCCATTTTCACTGATTATGGTTTGCGGTTTGGTCTTATAGAAGAAGCCAATTTGCTAGTATCATTTTTATATGAACAAAGTATTCCTTTGTTCTACGTGGTAAAACTAGGGTTACCTTTACTGCTTTTATATATCGTAACGGTTAGTTCGTCAGGAATCGTCGTCCGTATTTCTTTGACCACTGCATTATTTATTTATATTGCAATATTATTCATGCATATCTTTTGGTTGATCATGGTCGCAATCTGACATACGCTATAATCATCCCTTCTATAAATCGCGTTTATTGTATACCACATGTATGAACAAGCGGAAAGTAGGGATTTTTATTGAACAGTGAACCTTCATTGCGGACGCTATCTATTGGGATGCCGCGAATCGTACAATCTACTACTGGTGGAGAATTTTCCAGTGCTATTTGTAAACAGTCTGTCGAAGAAGCATTTCTTTCTGTGGATGGTTTTCAAGGAGACGGGATTGCGGATATGAAACATCATGGCGGTCCTGATCGAGCGGTCTGTGTCTATCCGAGTGAGCACTATACTTTCTGGGAAAAGAAATTTTCCTGCACGTTGCCCTCTTCTACTTTCGGAGAAAATCTGACAGTGGATGGAATGCTTGAGAAAGATATATGTATTGGAGATGTGTTTACAGTGGGAGACGCAGTTATTCAAGTAACACAAGGTCGAGTCCCTTGCAGCACAATTAGTAAGCGAACTGGCTTACCCGATTTGATGAGAGGAATGGTCAACACTGGATTCACAGGCTATTTATGCCGTGTGGTGGAAGAAGGAATTGTTCGTTCAGATTCAACAATTACTTCGCTTCAACAAGATCCAAACCAAGTTTCCATTCTTTATGCAAATGAAGTGTATTTTCAGCGTCCTAAAGACATGGAAGGATTGAAACGAATTCTGGAAGTCGATGCACTGGCTGAAGAGTGGCAAAACATGCTGATGAAACGGTTGGAGAAGCTCGAGAATATCTAAATAAAAGAACTGACGCTACGATAATAAAAAATCGTTGGTCAGTTCTTTTTTATACGAGCTGTTTCACTAATTCACGATTTCGTTCCTTGAAGAGTTCATTATGAGAAGATACCATACCATTTTCATTTGCTTCGGGGTCGATATAGATTTTGGCGCAGTTCACAGCATTCGCTGCATCTTGAAATGCCCCTGCTATTAAATGCAGCTTGCCTTTGTGGCTCAGTACATCCCCTGCCGCATACATCCCTTCTATAGACGTAGCACTTGTGCACGTTCCGGCAATCTGTTTATGTTCCGTTAGTTCAACACCCAATTGCTGATCACCAATTAACGACGTATCACGCTCGTAACCGTGATTAATAATTACTTCATCCACAGCTATCGTGGTAACTGTTTCTTCTTTATTGTGTCGTAGCTCCACTCTCTCAATTGAGCTATGATCTTCAGATGCAATGAATCGAGATATATTTGTATTAAAGTGACAGACCACACCACTCTCTAAGAGTTGTCGCACTTGCGCTTCATGGCCGTTTAAATTCTCTTTACGATAAGTTAGGTACACTTTTTTAGCAATGGGTTGCAGTTCATTGGCCCAGTCAATTGCCGCGTTGCCACCGCCTGAAATCAAGACGGTCTTTCCTTTGAAACGTCCCAAAGATTTTACCGTATAGTTCAAATTCGACACTTCAAAGCGTTCTGCGCCTTCCACTTTAATCTTCTGCGGATTCAAAATACCTGTACCTGTTGCTAGTATTACGGTTTTGCTGTAATGAATGGTACCTGACGAGCCATGTAATGCAAAATGCTTGTCTGCTATCTTTTCGATCTTCACAATTTTCTCGTTAAGCACGACTTCCGGATCAAAAGTTAACCCCTGGGCTACAAGCCGTTCAATTACCTGTGCTCCTGGTGCCGGTGTCATGCCGCCAATATCCCAAATCATTTTTTCTGGATAGACATGGATCTTTCCACCAAGCTGCTGCTGGTATTCAATGATTTTCGTCTTCATTTCACGCAATCCACTATAAAAAGCAGCATATAACCCCGCAGGTCCACCGCCGATAATCGTTACGTCCAGTAGCTCATCTCTTTTCATTCCATCTACTCCCTTACAAATAATTATTGACATCGCTTGCATTTCAATTTATAGTTTTTATTGTACCGATATTGATAATCATTATCAATGATTACTTAGTAGGAAAGGTTTGATTTCACAAAATGGTTCGCTTGTATACAGAAAATCTACAAGTTTCATATGATGATCACTTGATCGTTAATGGGTTATCGGTTCAAATACCTGACAAGAAAGTGACTGCTATTATCGGAGCAAACGGGTGTGGCAAATCCACATTTCTAAAAGCTGTCACGCGCTTAATTCCGCATCAATCAGGAGAAGTGATAGTAGATGGCAGAAATATTATTAAACAAAAGACAAAGCAGCTCGCGCAAACGATGGCTATTCTTCCACAGACACAGGAAGCTGCCAGTGGTTTAACAGTTGGCGAATTGGTATCCTACGGTAGATTTCCTTACCAGAATGCAATGGGACGTTTGACAGCGCATGATATGGATGTTATCAACTGGGCGCTTGAAGTCACCAATACGACTGCTTTCAAATATCGCCAAGTCGATGCATTATCCGGTGGTCAACGCCAGCGTGTTTGGATTGCGATGGCACTTGCCCAGGAAACAGATATTATCTTCCTGGATGAGCCGACTACCTATTTGGATATGGCACATCAATTAGAGGTGCTAGAGCTATTGCAGAGGCTCAACGAAGAGCAACAACGCACCATCGTCATGGTACTTCATGATTTGAACCAAGCAGCACGTTTTGCCGATTTCATCATTGCGATGAAAGATGGGGAAATTGTACGCGCGGGTATGTGCGAGGAAGTAATACGGCCAGATATACTGCGAGAAGTATTTCGAATTGACGCCGAAATTGGAACAGATCCAAGAACGGGAAAACCGTTATGTATCACATATGATCTACTAAAAGGAGACGAATAACTGGTGAAGAAAATTTTATTACCTGCCCTTTTGCTTATCGTACTTGCGTTAGCAGCTTGCGGCAATAAACAGGAAGAACCTGCGAAAGAAGATACATCTGAAAAACAACAAGGAACAAGCGACACGATTACTTATCAATCTGAAGAAGGTCCAGTGGAGGTTCCCGCAGATCCGCAGCGTGTTGTGGTGTTATCTAGTTTTGCCGGTACTGTACATGAATTTGGCGTGAATTTGGTAGGAGCTGAATCTTGGTCAAAAGATAATCCAAGCTTTGATTCATTTTTGAAAGATGTAGAAGAAGTTTCAGATGAAAATATTGAAAAAATCATTGAACTGGAGCCCGATTTAATTATTGGACTTAGCACTATTAAAAATATTGATAAACTAAAAGAAATTGCTCCTACTGTTACCTATACGTATGGAAAAGTAGACTATTTAACACAGCAAATCGAAATTGGGAAGTTATTGAATAAAGAAAAAGAAGCAACTGAGTGGGTAGATGCATTTAAGGCACGTGCGCAGCAAGCGGGAGAAGACATTAAAGCCAAAATCGGAAAAGATACGACAGTTTCCGTCATCGAAGAGTTTGACAAACAACTTTACGTCTTCGGCGATAACTGGGGAAGAGGAACAGAAATCTTATATCAGGAAATGAAATTGGCGATGCCTGAAAAGGTAAAGGAAATGACTAAGAAAGACGGATATTATGCGCTATCCGCAGAAGTTTTGCCTGAATTTGCCGGGGACTATATGATCTTGAGTAAAAGTGATACGGGAGATAATTCATTCCTAGAAACAGAAACATACAAAAATATTCCTGCCGTCAAAAATGATCAAGTTTATCAGGTAAATACAGCAGAATTCTCTTTCAATGATGCCTATACACTTGATAATCAGCTTGATTTCTTCATCAAAAGTTTTTTAGGAACTACGTAATCAAACAAGATGGGGCTCTTCTTCATTGAAGAACCCCTTTTTTTATGACAAGAAAGGAGCGGATGAATAAAATGGACAAACCCGTTAGAAAAGCTATACCATTTAGTCTTAAATTATTTGCTAGCACGATGCTATTACTAATCAGTTTCCTATTTGCCATGAAGCTCGGTGCCGCTCACACTTCATGGCAAGATATCTTACTATCATTCAAGTCAAATCAAAAAGATCATATTCTCATCCTGCGCGAAATACGCTTTCCACGTGAAATAGGTGCCGTGTTTGTGGGTGCGGCTTTAGCCGTTTCCGGTGCTATCATGCAGGGCATGACGCGAAACCCATTGGCTGATCCGGGGTTGCTTGGACTGACTGCCGGGGCGAATGCCGCATTAGCCATTGCGCTTGCATGCATTCCAACTATCAACTATTTCGGCATCATGACAGCTTGCTTCATCGGCTCTGCTGTCGGCGCGCTGATCGTCTTCGGTATTGCCTCCGCGATGCGAGGCGGCTTTGCACCCATTCGACTTGTATTGGCAGGCGCAGCCGTCTCTACATTTTTATTCGCCATTGCACAGGGTGTTGGTTTGTATTTTAAGATTTCAAAGGATGTAGCAATGTGGACGGCCGGCGGATTGATTGGCACTTCATGGGGACAGTTGCAGACCATTGCCCCGGTTATCGTTATAGGCATTCTAGTCGCGCTCGTGCTTTCACGCCAGTTGACATTATTGAGCCTGAATGAAGAAGTAGCGATTGGACTTGGACAAAACACATTGAAAATAAAATTTCTGTTGTTTATTGTGATTATCTTATTGGCGGGAGCTGCTGTGGCATTAGCGGGTAACTTAGCATTTGTCGGGTTAATGATCCCACATATTGTTCGGTCGATCGTCGGTACAGATTACCGATTCATCATCCCGACTTCCGCCATTTTAGGTGCAACTTTCATGTTGCTAGCAGATACGGTTGGACGAATGCTACAAGCACCGTTTGAAACGCCTGTTGCTGCATTGATTGCAATCATTGGCTTACCGTTCTTTCTTTTGATTGTGCGCAAAGGAGGTCAGGCATTCTCATGATACTTCCACATATACGAAGAAAACAAAGAATTCTTGGGTCATGTTTACTTATACTGATTCTCTTCCTGACTATTCTTGCACTCGGTTTCGGATCTGCTTCTATTGAATGGAGCCGGCTAGTCCCTACTTTCCTTGGACAAGGCACTTTTAAAGAAGAGTTTGTACTGTTTTCTATTCGCCTTCCCCGAATCATCATTACGTTGTTAGCTGGTGCTGCGCTTGCCTTACCAGGTGCCATTTTACAAGGAATCACACGTAATGACCTTGCGGATCCCGGTATCATCGGAATTAATTCTGGTGCTGGAGTCGCTATTTCACTATTTTTCTTGTTTGTACCGATCGAGTCGGGCGCGTTCACTTACTTGTTGCCGTTAGTTGGGTTTGCGGGAGCCCTCATCACCTCGGTTTTAATTTATCTATTTGCTTACAGTAGAAAAGATGGACTACAGCCAATGCGCCTTGTACTGGTGGGTATTGGATTTTCAATGGCTCTTTCAGGTGTGATGGTCGTACTGACTTCATCCGCCAAGCAAGAGAAAGTCGATTTCATTTCAAGATGGATAGCAGGGAATATTTGGGGAACGGATTGGCCTTACATTTGGGCACTGGCGCCGTGGTTACTCATATTAATCCCTTTCGCATTATTTAAAGCACACCAGCTCGACATGCTCGGTTTGAATGAAGCTGTGGCGACGGGTATCGGCGTGTCGATTGAACGAGAACGTCTAGTCTTATTACTGGCCGCCGTGGCCCTAGCTGCATCCGCTGTGTCGGTCACAGGTGGTATCGCGTTCATCGGTCTGATGGCGCCTCATATCGCCAAGTCTCTAATCGGCCCACGCCATCAAATGAATTTACCTATTGCGATCTTACTAGGCAGTTTCCTTCTATTGCTAGCGGATACAATTGGGCGAAATATTTTGGAACCGAGTGGTATTCCAGCAGGTATTATTGTTTCATTGATAGGTGCACCGTACTTTTGCTATTTACTCATGAAGAAATAAAAATGCCAGAACTACCCGCTTTGGGTGTTCTGGCATTTTTATTTATCCTCCTCTATCTTGCTTTACATAGCGAATCAGTTCTTTTTCCCGCTCAAAATGTATCTCCTCAGTAAATGAAGGATCCCATTCATAATATCCCTTGCGTGTTTTACTACCGAGCTCTCCCGCTTCCACTAATTCCTGCATACTAGCTGCAGATTGGTTTGCATTCGATAAATCTTTATATAAATAATTCGATATGTCCGTATATACATCTAGGCCACCCATATCTGCCGATAAAAAAGGACCCGTGACAGGTAATCTTCTACCGATACTGTAAAGAACTGCAGCGTCTATGTCTTCCTTTGTCGCTATTCCTTCTTGTAAAATATGCTGTGCTTCGCGCAACAAGGCGAATTGTAGACGATTCCCTACAAAACCCGGTACTTCCTTTTTCACTTCGATCGGCTTTTTATTCATCCCATTCATTAATGCCATCGAACGTTTAACCGTTTCGTCATTTGTTTTTGATCCGCGAACTACTTCAACTAATGGAATCAAATGCGCCGGATGCCAAAAATGTGTGATGACCGTGCGTTCAGGATGTGTAGTTTGCGCAGCGATGTCAGTCGGACTGATTGCCGAAGTGTTACTTGCCAGAATCACGGAAGGATCACAAAGCTTATCCAGTTGTTTGAAGATTTGTTGCTTCAACTTCAGACGTTCAGGCACTGCTTCGATAATGAACGTCGCATCCTTTACAGCATCATCAATTGTTGTTACTGTAGTAATCCTATCTTTTACTGACTCCACTTCTTCAATCTCCAACAAGTCATTGTCCGTTAATACTTGTAACTTACTCGCAATGCTTACCAGTGCGCGCTCGAGTTCTTCGACGTTTATGCCATGCATCGTCACATCGTATCCCGCCCACGCAGCACTCAGTGCAATGGAGTGGCCCATTGTACCGCACCCTATGATAGCTATTCTTTCCATGAACCTGCCCCCATTCCAATTAAAAAGACGACACCTTCGTTAGTGGGTATCGTCAATCGAATTATCTAGCCGTAAAGTTTGGAGATATCGTAAAAATTGCTTCGGTTTTTTCTTTTACTTCGTCCACAGAGATACCTGCAGCAGTTTCCACAAGCTTCATACCGTCCTCTGCGAAATCAAACACAGCCAAATCCGTGATGAGTCGATCAACGACACCCAGGCCCGTCAACGGTAATGAACACGTTTTTTTCACTTTCGATTCGCCGTGTTTATTGACATGATCCATGATGATTACGACACGTTTTGCACCGACAACCAAGTCCATCGCGCCGCCCATTCCTTTCACCACTTTTCCTGGTATCATCCAGTTGGCCAAGTCTCCACTTTCCGAAACTTCCATACCGCCAAGAATCGCCAAGTCAATGTGTCCACCGCGAATCATCGCAAACGATTCCGCACTGTCAAAGAAGGATGAACCTGGAACTGTCGTAATCGTTTCTTTTCCAGCATTGATCAAATCTGCATCCTCTTGCCCTTCTACTGGATAAGGCCCTATGCCAAGCAGGCCATTTTCCGATTGCAATAAAACTGTCATACCATCTGGAATTTCGTTAGCAACAAGGGTGGGCATACCGATACCGAGGTTGACGTTCATACCGTCCTGAATTTCTTCTACCGCACGTTTTACGATTGTATTTCGTGTTTCCGTCATGGTCATCTCTCCTTTTTACGCTTTTTTCACTGTTAAGCGTTCAATGCGCTTTTCATAATCTGTTCCGAGTAGTACTCGCTGTACATAAATACCTGGTGTATCAATTTCCTCCGGACTGAGCTCGCCGGCTTCAACGATTTCTTCAACTTCCGCAATCGTAATTTTACCTGCTGTTGCAGCTAATGGATTAAAGTTCATGGCTGTCTTGCGATAGACTAGGTTTCCAAGTGTATCCGCCTTCCAAGCTTTCACAAGTGCAAAGTCCCCAACGATCCCTTCTTCGAGTAGATACGTCTTGCCGTTAAACTCTTTTGTCTCTTTACCTTCTGCGATTGGTGTACCTACCCCTGTCGCTGTGTAGAATCCAGGAATCCCTGCACCGCCCGCTCTGATTCTCTCTGCGAGCGTTCCCTGCGGACTCAGTTCTACTTCTAACTCTCCATTAAGGAACTGCTTTTCAAACGTTTTGTTTTCCCCCACATAAGAAGCGATCATCTTTTTAATCTGTTTATTAACAAGCAACTTGCCAAGACCTGCATCATCTATTCCACAATTATTGCTAGCGACCGTTAAATCCTTCACGCCACTATCTTGTAACGCCTGTATGGATTTTTCCGGAATACCACATAACCCGAAGCCTCCTACAATTAACGTAGCACCATCTTGAATGTCTGAAACCGCTTCCATAAATGAATCCATCACTTTACTCATACTGTAACCTCCTCCAACTCTTTAGTAATAGTGTACAGATTTCTGACTTATATGTAAAATGAATATTATGAATCAAATGTATTCTAAATCGGAATAAATGAAAGGTTGGATGATCATCGAGCTTAAAGACTTTCAGGCCTTTATACAAGTAGCCAATCATTTAAGTTTTACAAAGGCCGCTGAACATTCTTTTATTTCGCAGCCCTCTTTAAGTAAATCCGTGAAAAGACTTGAGCATGATTTGAATGTTAGACTTTTCAACCGTTCTACACGTAGCCTTCGATTGACAGATGCAGGAGACATTGTGTATGAGCAAGGAAAACAAATCCTTCAATTACTCGGTGAACTTCCCGTCTTACTTGAAGATCTGGCCGAGGGCGTGTCGGGAGAAATTAAAATCGGCATGCCACCTTTGATTGGGACACTGTTCTTTCCACAGATCGCCAAAAACCTATCGACGAATTATCCCCATATTAAAATCGAGTTGCATGAGTTGGGCGCCAAAGTCGTCGAAGAGCTTGTAGAGAAAGGCCAGATCGATGTTGGCATTATTGTGTTGCCGACAGATCAAGACGTTTTCCATGTTCAGCCTTTCATCTCAGATAAATTCTTTCTGTTCGTCCATCATGGACATCCATTTGCAAAACAAGATGCCGTTGCATTAACTGAACTAAAAGAAGAACAACTCATCCTATTTTCTAAAAGTTTTGCCTTACATCGCTATATCATAAACGCCTGTAAAGAGGTCGGGTTTAATCCGACTATATCGTATGAAAGCTCTCAGTGGGATTTGATCATTGAACTAGTCGCTGCGAAACTGGGTATCACGCTTCTTCCCCAATCCATATCGACGAAGTTTACTAACGAAAATATTAAGATGATTCCTATAGAAGGGCCGCCTTTACTTTGGAAGCTCGGTATTGTTACGAGGAAGAACAGCTATCATTCATTTGCATTGAAAAAGTTTATGCAGATGTTTTGAGACAGATGTAATAAAGCTGTTTAAAATATAGTCAATCAGAGCAGGCATTATAAATTTTTAAACAAAAAATCCAACCGTTGCCGGTTGGATTTTTTGTTTCACGTGGAACAGGATCATTTTTCAGAACATCTTCGTAGTCCACGTTTCCCCGTTCCAAATAGTGGATACTACATCTTCATAAAAGTCCGGTTCATGTGAAATAAGTAAGATACTTCCCTTATACTCTTTCAAAGCACGCTTTAGTTCTTCTTTTGCATCATAATCCAAGTGATTTGTCGGTTCATCTAATACTAATAAATTTGTTTCACTATTTACCAGTTTACAAAGACGGACTTTTGCACGCTCTCCTCCACTTAATACCTTTACTTTACTTTCAATATGTTTCGTCGTTAATCCGACACGCGCTAGAGCCGCCCGTACTTCATATTGCGCTAAGTGTGGAAACTCACTCCAAATCTCTTCCAGGCACGTATGATCTGTATCTGTTTTCGTTTCCTGTTCGAAGTAACCGATTGATAGATGCTCACCTTGCTCTACTTTACCTGAAAGAGCGGTTATTTCCCCGAGAATACTTTTTAACAATGTCGTTTTTCCGATTCCGTTTGCTCCCGCAAGAGCAATCTTCTGCCCACGTTCCATTGAAAGATTCAAAGGCTTCGATAGGGGTTCATCGTATCCGATGACTAGATCTGTCGTTTCAAACAAATACTTCCCAGGCGTCCTTGCCGTCTTGAAATCGAAATGTGGTTTCGGTTTTTCAGAATCTAACTCAATAATGTCCATCTTATCTAGTTTCTTCTGTCGGGACATTGCCATTCGACTCGTTGCTGCATTCGCTTTATTACGCGCAACAAAGTCCTTCAAATGAGAAATCTCTTTCTGTTGCTTTTTATAAGCTGCTTCGACCTGTTGCTGTCTCATTTCATGCACACGCAAAAACTCGTTATAATCGCCAGGGTAACGATTGACCTGTTGGTTTTCCATATGATAAATCAGGTTAATGACACTGTTCAAGAATGGGATATCATGCGAGATCAAAATGAATGCTCCTGGATACTCTTGCAAATACGTACGCAACCATTCAATATGCTCGACATCCAAATAGTTCGTTGGCTCATCAAGCAATAAAATATCGGGCTTTTCAAGCAATAATTTAGCCAGTAATACTTTTGTACGCTGGCCACCACTTAAGTCATTCACGTCAGTATCCAGTCCGAATTCATCAAGCCCTAGACCGTTTGCGACTTCTTCTACTTTTGCGTCAATCATGTAAAAATCACTTTGCTCTAGGGATTCTTGGATTTGTCCAGTTTCTTCTAGTAAACCTTCCAGTTCATCCGGCCCTACTTCACCCATCTTCGCAAAGAGATTATTCATTTCAGTTTCCCTATCATATAAATATTGAAACGCAGTGCGCAACACATCACGGATAGACATCCCCTGCTTCAAAGCTGCATGCTGATCTAAATATCCGATCCGTACACGCTTTGACCAAGTGACAGTCCCTGCATCGGGCTCCAGCTTATGTGTAATGATATTCATAAACGTGGATTTTCCTTCCCCATTTGCACCTACCAATCCTATATGTTCACCCGCCAATAGACGGAATGATACGTCTTCGAAAATTACACGGTCACCGAAACCGTGGCTAATATTTTTTACTGTCAATAAACTCATGTTGTACACCTATTCCTTTTCAATTGTTTCAATTAAACTGATATAAGTCATTTTAACATCCTCCACTTATAATTACTTCAGAAAAGAAAAAAACAATCGATACTTCTATTAATGATTCCAGCAGTTACATTACTATTGTTGAGTAACAGTTTTGTAAGGTAAAGTAGTTTATGATGATTCGTCCCGATCTTTGCTGTTTACTAGTCAATATGTTTTACTTTTAAGATCATCTACTTCATGAAATGGAGGCAATCCTTAATGACTGACCCACTAAACTATATAGAACGTCATAAAAAGGAAATACTAGAGACCTATCAAGAACTGCATGCTATTGCCGAGCCTAGCTGGCAAGAACAGCAGACTTCACGGTATTTACAAGAGAAGCTTTCAGCTGCCGGATTGAGTATAACTGGCTATGCCGGCCATCACGGATTCATTGCAGAAATCGCAGGGCATAACCAGGGTGTCATTGCGTTACGCGCGGATATGGATGCATTGGTACAGGAAGTCAATGGTGAAGTAATGGCAAACCATTCCTGCGGACATGATGCGCATAGTACGATGGCGCTATATACGGCACTTGCTTTGAAGAACTGCGAAATGGATTTGCATCATACCATTCGATTCATTTTCCAACCTGCGGAAGAGTTGGCGGAAGGTGCATTACAAATGATGAAAGAAGGCGTGCTAGAAGATGTTCTATTCCTAGGGGGTCTGCACGTACGCCCGCATACAGAAGTTCCATTCGGTAAATCTGCACCCGCGATTTTACACGGCTCGTCCGCGACTATTACGGGTACAATCACGGGTACACCTGCGCACGCAGCGAGACCCGAAGTAGGTAATAACCCAATCGAAGCAGCAAGTTTCTTAATCCAGTCACTGCGTCAAATTCGTTTGACGGGCAATAAAAAATTCTCCATTAAAATCACCGAATTACATGGCGGTGAAACGAGCAACTCTATTCCAGCTAGTGCACGATTCACATTGGATGTTCGTGCGGAAACGAATGAAACAATGGATGCTCTGCTAGCAAAAGCCACCCACATGATCCAACACACTGCCGCTTTGACAGAGACGGAAATTGTATACAATGAAGAAGGTTATTCACCCGCCGCTACGGAAAATGCCACAGCAATACGACTTGCACAACAGGCGATCGGCTCTGTATTAGGGGAAGAAAACGTGGATGTACCATGTATTTCTCAAGGCGCGGAAGATTTTCACTTCTACACGTGGAAAACACCTTCTATTCCTGCGACAATGATCGGATTAGGTTGTGATTTGAAGCCCGGGTTACATCACCCACAAATGTCCTTTAATACAGATGCCTTAATTTACGGTACACAAATTTTGACACAACTATTACTGAATGCGGATCAAGAATTATGAAAACCATGATCTATCAAGACCACAACCATATTCTAAAGGGTATGACCATGAAAGATTGCAATGAACCAGAGTGCAATAATACTGCTTTGCATGCATGTGTGTCAGAAGTTGACGTGACGAACAATCGCCGACAATTGGCGGACTTTTTACAATGTGAGTTAGAAGATTTCGTATTTGCCAATCAAACACATAGCGCGAACTTTCATAAAGTGACTGCACAAGACCGTGGTAAAGGAGCATTGCGACAAGAAACGGCAATTGCCGACACGGATGCACTGTATACATTTGAATCAGGCATCGTGCTGTGCAGTTTAACAGCTGATTGCGTTCCTGTATTATTTCACAGTGACGATAGTACATTAATTGGGGCAATTCATTCCGGTTGGCAAGGCACTGTGAAAGAAATCACAAGGAAGCTATTCCACCACCTACAGCAATACGAACACTGTGATCTAAATCGTGTACATGTACAAATCGGTGCCGCACTCAGTCAAGTAAAGTTTGAAGTGGATGAAGATGTTTATACGAAACTTCATAACCTTGGCTACGCTGACGAATTCATCCTCTATAACGCGATGACAAAAAAGTACCATATTGATAATCAACTGACAGTGAAGAAGCAATGTGAGCTGGCAGGAATACCCGAAGCAAATATTACAATCGACCGTACCTGTACATTTCTAAGTCCAGAGGGCTTTTCTTATCGGCAAGACCGGCAAGCAGGACGTCATGTCAGCTTTATCAAACGAACAACGCAAAAAATGCAGTGAGGAAAAGATCCTTCACTGCATTTTTATTTTATCTTTATTTTAATGTTGCCTTCAAGGTAATTCGGATAAGCGAATAATTCAAGCCTTAATGGATTCGCATAATCAGTCCGACCGAAGTTCAAGTCCCAATGTGTCGCTTCTTCATCTCCATACTTTCCTGTCGTTGGGGTTTCCACTTCTTCCCCTTTTGCATCAATAGCGGATCCAAGAAAGAAAAATGGAAATTCCTCCTCATCCATATTTTTCATTATGAATTCGGCATGATGTTTATTGGATTGCAGTAACTGGATTTTTTGGTCATTTGGTTGATTAAGCCATTCCCCCGTTTCCGTATTCACTTCCGCAAAGACCTCTTCTACGTTTAACGCCTGCACTTTGTTGATTCGCAAATAAAGTTTTTTAGGTTGCGAGAAGTAATTACTCTGCAGGAAGAACGTATATTTACCGTCTTCCCCGCCGAACGCGGTCGTACCGTTTCGAATAGATCCCCACAACTCGCCTTTTTCATCTTCTAACCGCATATCCTCGAATTGCAATATCTTCATCGTGTTAGTAGGGTCAATAGTAATTTTTACACCCACCCGTAATGGGGATACCGTAACCTTTTCAATCGTGAACTGCTGCCCTTGTATATCGACTTTTTTGTCTATTGTATAGACTTCACTTGCCTTTACTTGTTCAGGTACAGTAAATGGTACAGAAAACACAGTCTCTTGATCTTTTAACTTGATAGCTACGCTCAAATCAAACGACTGATTTTGTGAAGTATACAATTCTCCAAACTGGTAGTCTATACGGTCTTTATACGTATGGATCTCTTCTTCATCCATTACATTCCCATAAGAAAAGCTACCCTCTGGGATACCTTCCGCCTTCAAATTGATATAGTTAACTTGTAAGCCTTTCAACGAACGCTCCGATTTAATCGTGTAGAAAATATTAATTCCCGTCTCATCCAAAATGACACCATCTACTGTCAATGTTTTATCGTCAATCGTTTGAGTCACTCCGATTTCTTGATAATAGTCGTTCTGAATTACCGCATCGAGTCCTTTATCCATCGCAATCAATTCCACGAACTTCTCTAGACCCGGAATGGAAGCTACCGCCTGGGCGAATACGGGGGATACGCGAATGGACGTAATGAATGTCAGTAGCAACAATGCCACAACCGCTACACTTCCAAAGATTCTCTTACATCTCCTTCTCGCTTGCCTTTTTTCCCGACATGCCCTTTCCATGCCTCGACGAATCGCCTGGTCAGCTTCAGACAAAGGCAGCGACTGTTGATCTAAATGTTCTTTCAACTGCTTTAATCGTGCTTCTTCCGTCTCATACATGATCACTGCCCCCTTTATCTTCAAAGTATGACCTCAACGTACGCATCGTTTTGTAAAGCCTTGATTTCACAGTGCTTTCTGGTATATTTTCAGTTTGTGCTATATCTTTAATTTTTGATTCCTGAAAGTATTTCAAATAAACTAAACGTTGCTCCTCATCAGATAAAGTTGCCAGTGCATCTCTCAATTCAATATACGAAATGTCTTCTGCAGATACTGTTTCCAAACCACTATCGTCTACTGTGTATCGCTTACGTAGTTTCAACTGATCTTGGCAATAATTTATCATGATACGAATGAGCCAGGTTTTGAGATAGCTAGGTTTATTTACTGTCCGAACTTTTTTATAGGCACGATACGTTATTTCTTGAAGTGCTTCAATCGCATCGTCCTCGTTTCGCAAAAAAGCCAAGGCTGTCCGCAGAAGCGATTGCTTATGCAATTGCATCACGGCCAGAAATGCTTCATCATCCCCAGCTATTGCTTTCACATGCAACTCTTTTTCCTTTATCTCCATTGGACGGTCACCCCATTCTCTGCCCTATTATACATTAGACTCTACACTGGCTAAAAAGTTTACATCCATTTTTATTTATTTTTACGCACAAAAAAGATGCCTACTTCCGCAAGGCACCTTACTTCACTTATTCTGTTCCATCAGTATATTCTGTATAGACAACTAAGCTATCATCATACGCTTTAGCCCTACAACAATAATAAAATTCACCCCCTTCTGTACGTAAGCTACGTCTCCTACCGTCGCATTGTTACATTGAGACGCAAAAATATCATAAACTCACGAGAAAGGGCGTTCTCGCTTTTATACGAGAACACCCTTTTGATCATTCTTTTGGTTCTTTACGTGACCGATCCACTTTTTTATTCTTCCCCATCATATCCAAGTCTTCCCCAAACTCGGTGTTGTAATTCACATTCCGAATTCGATCAAAATGCTTATGGGGCTCTACCCTTTCATCCACATCCTCAATAATCTCATCATTCGATTTAACTAAAAGTCCAATCGCTGCCAATCCGCTCAGTCCCACAATGGCATAGACTATCTTGGCAAGAATCGTGTTTTGTCCTCCAAATACACTGGCAACCAAATCAAAATTGAAAAATCCGATCAATCCCCAGTTTAGTGCACCAATAATGACTAATGTCAGTGCAATTCGCATAAATATGCTCATGTTGCACACCTCCTCCAACAATCTATAATCGAATCCTGTACATGTTTGTATGGATTCTTTATTATAGTTCACCGAAAGGGAATTTTCATACATTTCCACATGAATATTGTTCTATTTCTGTTGCGGAGACCTTACAGTAGTAGACCAATAAAAATGAAAGCAGGGATACAGTGCGGATCAATGGCGTATTTTCAGGCGGAGGATTGAAAGGTTTTGCGCTAGTTGGAGCGGTTCTGGAGTTGGAGAAACAAGGTTATCGTTTTGAAAACGTAGCTGGTACAAGTGCAGGAGCTATTGTTGCAAGTTTTTTGGCAGCCGGCTATACAGCGGATGAAATCGGAGTCATGTTGGCTGAAGAAGATTTCCAAGCACTGCTAGATCCGAGAAAGACACTATTGCCATTTCCCTTTATGAAATGGATATCGCTTTATTGGAGAATGGGATTGTATCAAGGAAAGGCGCTGGAAGAGTGGTTTTTTGATAAACTCGCACGTAAAGGTTGTTATGCATTTGGCGATCTTCCGAAAGGATCATTAAAATTAGTGGCATCTGACTTAACAAACGGCAAGATGATAGTATTACCTGATGACTTGGAGAAATACGGATATGATTCTGACCGATTTTCAATTGCGAAAGCACTGCGTATGAGTTGTGGTATTCCCTACTTTTTTGAACCCATACGTCTCGATGCACCAAAAGGAACTATAGTAGTAGACGGCGGTGTATTAAGTAATTTCCCGATGTGGATTTTTGATGAAGATACATCGCCATGTAAACGACCTGTAATCGGGCTCAAACTAAGTCGCAATCAAGATGAAGTACCCGGACGTACCATTCGAAATGCCTTGCAATTATTCGAAGCGCTATTCTCCACAATGAGAAACGCGCATGATGAAAAATATATCTCAAAGCAACATGTACAAAACATAATTTTCATTCCTGTGGAAAATTATAGTGCAACACAGTTTGATCTAAACGAAGAGCAAATGGAAGACTTGCTATCAATCGGAAGTAGTCGTACTAAGGAATTCTTGCTCACTTGGTCGCCGGCGAAACCCAAGTTAGTCAGCAATCAAAATGTCATGTGATTGAAATATTTGATTTCAATTCCGTTTAAAACACTATCCTGGCGGGTAAATTGTCTTATAAGGAGGGTTGCAATCATGACCAACTATAAAGAAAGTTCTATTTTCATCCGAGAGCTTGAACTACTCAGTGACGAGTACGATACTGCACCCGCCGATATCAAAACTTTTATCTTAGAAGATATTCAGTTACTTGTATCTGCGATCTCCCTTTTACAAAGTGATGTACAGTAATAACTTATCATAAAGAGTCCATTTCACGCTCACAGAAATAACTGCTGCATCTTACTATCACGTTCTGCACGTTCCATTTCTGTTGCCAAGTCATACTTTTTCAATAGATGAAATACCTCATTCAATGTTTCCTGACTCAATTGCCTATTCAAAAATACCTTACCGCTTTCCATTAGCTCTTGCGGCATGGATGATTGTTGTTCATTTAACTTTTGCACAACATCCTGCTGTGTATGATCAATTGTACATTTGCTCATTTACATTCACTCCCTTGTCCACTACCATATCATAATATTCGGTGAACATAAAACGAAGACTTGTTGCTATATTGAAAGAGCTACAGGTCTTTTTGTGTTTTATTCATATAACTACTCTTTAATCGATACATATGACTAGCTGTTTTGCATTCGATATACGGGAGATGAGCAACATATGACAACTATTTTAAAGCGTAGCAGTACTATTTCTCCACCGGCACTTATTGCTTTGTCTTTCGCAGTTACTATTGTGATAGGTACCTTGCTTCTGAAATTACCTTTCGCTACATATACACCTATTAGCTGGACAGATGCTTTTTTCACCGCCACTTCGGCTACGACTGTTACAGGCCTGAGTGTATTCGATATTAACTCTACACTGACTTTATTTGGTGAAATAATTCTACTTTTTCTGATTCAAATTGGTGGAGTGGGATTTATGGCATTTGCCGTGGCCCTGCTGATGATTCTCGGAAGAAAGGTTGGAATGAAAAACCGCATATTTATTCAGGAATCATTTAACTATCAGTCAATTGGGGGCACGATAAAATTCCTGCGTGAAATACTAGTATTCGTTTTCATGGCGGAAGGTATTGCATTTATTGCATTATCATTTTTCTGGGTGCCTGATTTCGGATGGAAGCACGGCTTGTATTATGGCTTGTTTCACGTAGTGTCCGCATTTAATAACGCCGGTTTTTCCGTCTTCCCAGATAATCTGGAATCGTACGCTGGAAATTCCGCTGTCATCCTGATCTTATCTAGTCTATTTGTGATTGGCGGTATCGGTTTTATAGTAGTGATCGACATTTGGCATAAGTGTTCTATACGACAATGGGCTTTACATACTAAAATGATGGTTTACGGCACATTGACCTTAAATGCAATTGCTACGTTATTTTTGCTTATACTAGAATTTCACAATGAAAAAACCATTGCTGATATGAGTTTTACGGATAAATTGTGGACTTCCTACTTCCAAGCCGTCACACCAAGAACAGCCGGTTTCAATATGATGACTATTGGTGATATGGAAGAATCCTCATTGCTTCTTACACTTCTTCTTATGTTTATCGGCGGAGGAAGTGCTTCCACAGCATCGGGAATTAAATTGACGACATTTATGATTATTATATTAGCGACACTTTCTTATTTCAGAGGCATAAATGAACCACACATTTTCAAACGCACAATTAAAGCAGAGTTAATTGTACGTTCCATGGCAATCGCTGCAGTGAGCTCTTGTGTAGTTTTCACCGCATTATTTTTACTATCAATCACAGAAAGTATACCTTTCCTGCCTGTCTTGTTTGAAACCATTTCTGCTTTTGGCACGGTAGGATTGTCCATGGGCATTACAGATGATTTAAGTTCCGCAGGCAAGGTCATACTCTGCGTTGTCATGTTCTTAGGAAGAATTGGCCCGTTGACATTGTTTTTCTTACTTATTCGAGCAAAAAAGGAATCATATCGTTATTCGTATGATCAAGTGCAGACAGGTTGAATTAACATACTGATCACCATCCTTAACTCTTCAGAATTTACTCTGAAGAGTTTTCTTATTGACATGAATATTATTACTGTATATACTGTGCATATACAGTATACGAAAGGAAAAGGGTGATGTATTGAATATTGTCATCTCCAATTCGGTGAATCAACCCATCTATCTGCAAATAAAAAATCAGTTGAAAGAGCAGATCTTAATGGGGGCACTGAAAGAGAAAGAAGCGCTACCTTCCATACGCAAATTGGCAAAAGACTTGCAGATCAGTGTCATCACAACGAAAAAAGCTTATGAAGAACTGGAACGGGATGGACTTATTGAGACATTCCCAGGAAAAGGATCATTTGTTGCCGCGCAGAATCACGAGCTATTGAAAGAAGAGCAGTTAAAGAAAATTGAAGACCAGCTGCTGAATGTTATTCAAGACGGGCGAGCATTTGACGTGGGATTGGAAGAGTTAATCCATATGCTGACATTGCTATACGAGGAGTGAAAAGAATGGAAAATATAGCGGAAGTACGAAATCTGACGAAACAGTTTAAGGGATTTGCACTGAACAACCTGAACTTTGATATTAAAAAAGGATACATTACAGGATTCATCGGGGCAAATGGTGCTGGGAAAACCACAACGATCCGCTGTCTAATGGATTTAATTCGTGCTGATCAAGGAGAAGTACGTGTGTTTGGCACGTCACATAAAAATCACACTGTAGATATCAAGGAGCGCATAGGTTTCATTTACGATGCTGATTTCTATTACGAAGACCTGACTATCGAGAAAAACAAGCGCATTCTTGCACCCTTTTATTCAAAGTGGGACGATGAACTATTCTATTACTATCTTAGAAAGTTTCAGCTGAATACAGCACAACGAGTCAAACATTTATCAAAAGGGATGCGAATGAAGTTTTCACTTGCAATGGCCCTTTCTCATCATCCCGACTTTATCATTATGGATGAACCAACAGCCGGTCTGGACCCAATTGTCCGACGTGAACTGCTCGAAATGATGCAAGACCTCATACAAGACGAAGAAAAGGCTATCTTCTTTTCAACGCACATTACGACTGACTTAGAGAAAATAGCGGATTTCATTGTTTTCATTCATCAGGGAGAGATTATCTTTCAAGGTGAGAAAGACGAATTCACCGAACGTTATGTATTAGTCAAAGGTACAACCGATCAGCGTACTCTGCTTAATGGATACCCTGTGATTGGACTACGGACTACAGACGTTGGTTTTGAATGTCTGGCAGATACCGTGGAAATTCCTTTAGAGCACCTATCGTCATTGCTTGTTGAAAAACCGACACTCGAAGATATTATGTACTACACCGGAAGGAGAGGATTCGAATGAAGGCCTTGATCCGAAAAGACTTATACACACAAAAGGCGAGTGCTTTCTTACTTACAGCATTATGGTTCATTATTTTCACAAACTTTTTCACAGACGGTCAGCCTGTCCGTCATGTTTTACTTCTAATCTTCGTCGCTTATTTCATAGCTATTTCAACAAGTAATAAGGCATTTGAGAAAGAATCAGTCTTAATAAACAGCCTTCCGGTTACAAGAAAACAATTCGTACTAGCGAAGTATGCATCTGGTTTCATCTGGTTCGGTTTGTCAGCAGCCGCTGTGTTATTTTATATCTACTTGTTCGATACGTTTGCTCCTTTTCCTACCCGGATGATGACAATCCCTGAAGTACTCATCGCGCTTGGATGTTTTTACGTCATCATTTCGCTCTTTTATCCGCTACAATTTAAGGCGGGCTATGTACTGGCGACTTCTTTAACGATTGCCTTGCCGCTACTGAGCATGATGTCGTTTAGAATCATATTAAATATCATGGAAAATCCCAGAATGGTTGCAGAACAACAATTCTTTCTGCATACCGCAGATCTTATAACTACCAATCAATGGACAATCGCACTCTCAGTTCTACTAGTCAGCGCCCTACTGACATGGTTATCTATTCTGTTATCGATACGAATCGTGCGTAAAATAGATTTTGATCATGGGTAATTTATTTATCAAATAGCCTTTGCAATTAAAAATCGTCATTTAATAGATTTTGACCTCACTTCCATGCAAAAGAGATGCCCCATTGAAGTGGAGTCACTTTCAATAGGGCATCTCTTTTTAAGTTCCGCAATACGTTTGAAAAGTAGTTCCGTCTTCAGGCGGATTCACGTATTCTTCTTGTTCGACCGTATATGCATAAGGGTTTTCTAGAACTTCAAGTAGCTTCATAAACGGATGCATATCTCCAGTTTCAGCTGCCTGTAACGCCTCTTCCACCCTATGGTTTCTCGGAATGACCGATGGATTATGTTGCTTCATCAATAACTCTACTTCTTGCGCGTCTTCTGACTGACGTTGCAGTCTATCAACCCAACGCTTTTTCCACTCAAGAAAATCGGGCTCGTCGAACCATTCTTCTTGCTGTCCAAGCGTCAACGAACGGAATGTATTTGTATAGTCAGCTTGATGTTCTTTCATGATAGTCAACAAATCTTTTACCAATGGTTCATCGGCTTCCTCTTTATTGAACAAACCTAATTTGGACCTCATACCCGTTAACCATGCCGAGCCGTAAATCATGGCGAAATTGGAAAGCTCATTCTCCGCCAGCTTCACTGCTTCCGCTTGTTCTTCGTGAAGCAATGGCAAAAGTGTTTCAGCAAAACGAGTCAGATTCCACTCTGCTATACCCGGTTGATTGCGATAAGAGTAGCGTCCTTGCACGTCGATCGAGCTAAAGACGGTTTGCGGGTCATAGCTGTCCATAAACGCACACGGTCCATAGTCAATCGTCTCGCCGCTAATTGTCATATTGTCCGTATTCATCACACCATGAATAAAGCCGGTAAGCTGCCAGTTCGCGATCAAAGATGCCTGACGCTTTATGACGTTTTCAAGTAATGCTACATATGGTTGTGGCTCTGATTCCACTTCAGGATAATGGCGTTGAATTGTGTAATCTGCAAGAGCACGTAAATCTTTGACTTCTTGTCTGGCTGCCGCATATTGGAATGTACCGACACGTAAATGACTTGAAGCAACTCTTGTCAACACGGCACCTGTCAAAGCCGTTTCACGTAAAACAGGCTCCCCCGTTACCGTGACGGCTAAACTGCGTGTTGTGGGGATATTCAGACCATGCATCGCTTCGCTAATCAAATACTCACGTAACATGGGTCCGAGGGCCGCACGTCCGTCCCCACCGCGCGAATAAGGTGTCCTTCCTGATCCCTTCAATTGAATATCCATCCGTTGTCCTTCTGGCGTCAACTGCTCACCCAACAGCATGGCACGCCCGTCACCTAGCATAGTGAAATTACCAAATTGATGACCCGCATAGGCCTGAGCAATTGGATCTATTCCTTTCAGTTTTTCATTTCCAGCAAAAATGGCAATCACTTCTTCAGAATGCAATTGTTTTTCATCGAGACCCAGCGATACCGCCAGTTCATCATTAGTCAAAACCAGTTGCGGTGAGCTGACGGTATTTGGTTCCACTACTGTGTAAAATGTTTTCGGTAATTCACGGTAACTGCATTCAACATTCCAGCCGATGTTCGGGTTACGTTTCATCTGTTCTTCTTCCTTTCCATATGCTGCTCTAGTATGAATCACTTTTATTTTTCGTGCACTATTTTACTTAATTTACTTTCTATATCAGATGCATGTATTGTATCATTTCGGTTAGAGGTCAGCCAAAGCAATTGAATCACTGACATCCCTTCAAACAGTCCGTACTATTGATCATCCATCCTATTTGGAGGTGTGGCAGAGCAAACTACGAGCCAGTATGATCATAAAAAAGCTATCCTAGACTAAAATGTACCCTATACGATAGACACTTTGAAAAAAGTCTATCCTATGGGGTACTTTTGTTTATAATTAAGAAAAAAGATGTGGGAGCGGATAAATATGACTGAACGATTGTTTACCACAAGAGAACAAGAACAA
>NZ_PDYO01000041.1:0-1466 GCF_002743065.1 Sporosarcina sp. P16b
TAAAATGTACCCTATACGATAGACACTTTGAAAAAAGTCTATCCTATGGGGTACTTTTGTTTATAATTAAGAAAAAAGATGTGGGAGCGGATAAATATGACTGAACGATTGTTTACCACAAGAGAACAAGAACAATTACAATGCAATCCCAACGTACAGGCAGTTAGTGACAAATCCATCACGTATACCGATGAATTTAAACGCCATTTTATTGCAGAAAACGAAAAAGGGAGAATGCCACGAGAAATTTTTGAGGAAGCCGGCTTAGATGCTGATTTAATAGGTATAAAACGAGTTAGATCTTCAGGAAAGCGCTGGCGTGCTGCTTACCGAAAATGTGGTGTAGAGGGCTTACAGGATACACGAAAAAACAATTCAGGTCGTCCGATAGAACGTGACCTAACACCACAAGAAACAATCGAACGACTTGAAGCGAAGAATCGTTTACTACAAGCGGAGAATGAACTGTTAAAAAAGCTCGATCTACTCGAAAGGCAGATGATGAAAAAGAAATCACAATCCAAACGACACGGAAATACGAACTAATTGACTACACCATCCGAACGTATAAATTAGCACGGTTGGTGAGCTACTTATGCGAAATCATGGAAGTCTCCCGTTCGGGCTACTATAAGCACTTTGAAGAGAAATCTAAACAGAGACGTGCAACACAAGAACAGGCAGATGAAGTCGTAAAGGAAATCATTTTACGAGCCTATCATTTTCGAGGAAGAAAAAAAGGGGCACGCCAAATTAAGATGACACTTCAGAATCAGTATGGCATCACGTATAACCTAAAACGTATCCGCCGTATTATGAAGAAATTTGAGATTATCTGTCCGATCCGCAAGGCCAATCCAGCCCGTCGTATGGCCAAGGCGACGAAAGAACATCGCACATGTGAAAATAAGCTACAGCGTGAGTTTAAGCAAGGAGTAGCTGGAAAGGTATTATTGACCGATATCACGTATTTGACATATGGAAATGGCAAACGTGCTTACTTGTCAACGATTAAAGATGCCCAAACGAATGAGATATTAGCCTATGAACTCTCGTCTTCTTTAGGCCTGGACATCGCCATGAGTACGCTTCAGAAACTAAAGAAACATCGTCATATACTGACAGATGCCTTTATACATTCAGATCAAGGGTTTCATTATACGAATCCTAGATATCAAACAGCTGTGAAGAAAATGGGGTTAGGGCAATCGATGTCACGTAGAGGAAACTGTTGGGATAACGCCCCACAAGAATCATTTTTTGGTCACTTTAAAGATGAAACCAATATAAAAGATTGCGAGACACTAGAAGAAGTGAGACGAGAGATTAAGAGTTATATGACGTACTACAATCATTATCGAGGTCAATGGAATTTGAAAAAGCTGCCGCCTGCAAAATACAGACAACAGCTTCAACAAACAGTCTAGGCTTTTTTAAAACTGTCCTTTACAAAGGGTACATTTTAA
>NZ_PDYO01000042.1:0-1434 GCF_002743065.1 Sporosarcina sp. P16b
CAATACGCTTCCTCTATTAAAGTAACAACAGAGAACTTTCAAAGATTCAACTATGCCAGGCAAGAGAACAATGAATCCAAACGTTATCAAGTGAACCTTACTGAAGAAAATCGAGACATTCTTTGCTCTGTCCAAGCCTCAACAGGTTTAACTTTAGGTGAGATTGTGCAAGAGTGTTTTCATCAACAGAATTGCATATCACCACGACCCTTGAATACATTGGATAATCTTTCTACTACACAGCAAAATATTATGCTTGGTTCTATTATTGGAGATAGTACATTAAGGCATACACCTCTAAATCTATGGGAATCAGAAGCAGTTATCATGAACATTTTTCTATTAAAAAAATTATTATTAATTGAGTCTTGTAAATTCAACTAACATTGGAAAGAACCTATTTGACGCTTACAATAAACGCACCTGTACGCCACACAACTATCTCTTTATGTCAATCTAAGTTGGCAAGGCATATCTCTATCTATAAATTCTTTTGTTTCACGAATAATATAGCCCAGATCTTCAACACTTTTTTATGAGTACTCTCCGGATAACTAAATCTTTGTGAATCTTTTCCATTACATACAGCAACAAACTTTACAGCTTTAGACGTAGTTGAAGTAATGTACATTGCACCATGATGAGAAATAATTAATGCAGCATAATAAATATATTTTTTATTATTCAAGTACAGAAAACCGAACTATTGCAAAATGCTGTGTTAGCATTTCTAGTAATAGTTCGGCTTTTGGGGTTGCTGAAAACCTTTTGTCTCAGCCCCTAATTTCTTAGTTTAGATTAGAATTATTCAGGTAATTGTGTTACAGCTTCTTTTTCCACCGTTACCTCAACTTTTTCACTTTCATTACTATTTGTATTTGTCAGACTAACTTTAATTGTCGACTCTACAAATTGTTGTTTTAAACTGATTACCAGTTCACCTTCTTTAGATGCAACAGCAGTTCCCAGTAACGTTATACCATCTACTTTATATATTTTAACAGTATCTTTCAAAGCCAATCCTGTCAGAGTAACAGTGTCGGCAATTCCCACATTGTTCGCTACGGTGATTGTGTTGACCTCTGGAGCAGCTGTTTCTTTCTCAGCCACAATTGTTGCTTCGGTCTTCTCACTCTCTAGACTGTTGGCATTCATCACACTGACTTGAACTTTGTCTCCTGTTAACTGTGCTTTTAAGCTCACGATTACATCGCCTGCTTTTAACGCGACTGCGGAGCCTAGTAATGTTTTTCCATCTTCCGCATACACTTTCACTACGTCTTTGATAGCCAAGTCTTTCACCGTGACCGTATCAGCGATACCCACATTATTTGCTACCGTGATTGTCCCCACTGCCGGTGCCGGTGTCGTCGCTTCTGCGGCTACTTCAGCTTCCGTTACGGGACTTTCTTTGCTGTTCGCATTCGTCACGCT
>NZ_PDYO01000043.1:0-1341 GCF_002743065.1 Sporosarcina sp. P16b
AAAGAACAAACAAACTGAATGGAGTGTGTCCACATGAGAAAACGAATTGATGATAATTTAAAGCGTCATCTGATTAAGTTAGTGGTAGAAGAAGGAAAGAAACAGATCGAGGTCTCTCGTGAGATGGATGTGCCAGTCAGCACCTTGCGAAGATGGGTAAGCGAGTATCGAAAAGAACTACAGAAAGAACGAAATGGAGAAGAGTATGTAACCCCTACTGAGCGACTGAAACAGCAACGGGCCTTAGAGAAAGAAATTCAAGAACTGAAAGAAGAAAATGAAATCTTAAAAAAAGCCATGCACATCTTTTCAAAAAACCCGCAGTGATCTATTCCTTTATCGAAGAACACCGGGGGTTATACCGCGTGAAGAAGATGTGCGAAGTCCTCCAGGTCTCAACGAGCGGCTATTATAAGTGGCGAGAGAAAGTACAGAGTGACATGCAGAAGATAAAGGAAGGCGCATTGAGGAGTATACAGCAGATTTTCTACGAAAATAGAGAGGTTTACGGCAGTCCCCGTATCCATCGTGAACTGAAGAAAATGGGGGTTGTCCTGTCGGTAAAGACCGTCGCGAACTACATGAGAGAACTAGGCCTATGTGCCACGGTGCCTTTTCAGTATACAGTGACGACGCAGTCCAATCATGAACATCCCATCTATCCTAACCTCTTGAAACGGAAGTTTCATGCGGATCATCCTAATCAAGCATGGGTTGTGGATATTACGTATATATGGACCAGTGAAGGATGGCTGTATTTAGCTACAGTGATGGATCTGTTTTCTCGGAAAATTATCGGGTTTAACCTGGCAAATACTTTATCAAAAGAACTGCCTCAACTGGCGTTGGAGCGTGCGTTTCATTTTCGATCACCAAAAGAAGGACTGATCCATCACTCGGATCAAGGGTCCCAATACGCATCCAAAGATTATATCTCCCTCCTAAAGAAGAACCGATGTAAAATTAGTATGAGCCGTAAAGGTGACTGTTACGATAATGCCTGCATTGAATCTTTCCACGCGACAATCAAGAAGGAACTGATCTATCGGAGAAAATTTAAGACCAGAAAAGAAGCAGAGGCAGTCGTTTTAGAATATATTATTTCGTTTTTTAACGAGAGACGCAGCCACTCTACATTAAACTATGTATCACCTAATATGTTTGAGGCGCTGTATGAGCACCAATCAAGAAAGAAAAGCACTCAGCAACCACTCATAACTTTCGTGGAGGAACAGTTGTCACTTTAACTGTTTCTCCACGAAAGTACAGCAAGCGTAGCGCGGTAGGCTTTTCAACATAACCGCTCAATAAATGGTGTCCACTTTCTTGACAGAAGACCAT
>NZ_PDYO01000044.1:0-1027 GCF_002743065.1 Sporosarcina sp. P16b
CGCGATCTCCTGCGTGACAGGCAGGCATGTTAACCGCTACACCACGGGACCTTGGTTGCGGGGACAGGATTTGAACCTGCGACCTTTGGGTTATGAGCCCAACGAGCTACCACTGCTCCACCCCGCGATAATACTATAAAATAAATGGTGGAGGATGACGGGCTCGAACCGCCGACCCCCTGCTTGTAAGGCAGGTGCTCTCCCAGCTGAGCTAATCCTCCTGGGTTATACTATGATACGCATAAATATTTGTTTTATAAAATGGTGACCCCTACGGGATTCGAACCCGTGATACCGCCGTGAAAGGGCGGTGTCTTAACCGCTTGACCAAGGGGCCCTATATAATGAAAGCGTACATCTGGCGGAGAGCAAGGGATTCGAACCCTTGAGGCAGCGCAAACCGCCTACACGATTTCCAATCGTGCTCCTTCGGCCACTCGGACAGCTCTCCAGTAATGGCTCCGCAGGTAAGACTCGAACTTACGACCGATCGGTTAACAGCCGATTGCTCTACCACTGAGCTACTGCGGAATAATATAATGTGGTTATACTGTTTTCATAACTTGTCTAACAGACCAGCGACGTCCTACTCTCACAGGGGGAAACCCCCAACTACCATCGGCGCTAAAGAGCTTAACTTCCGTGTTCGGTATGGGAACGGGTGTGACCTCTTTGCCATCATCACTGAACTGTTTTTAAAGCCATGATTATTATATCAAACTGATTGAGAAAGTCAATCCTTTTCATGAAAAGATTTCATTCACTCAAAACTGAATAAAAGACATTGGTGTAGTTCAAGTAACTACTTTTTAAGCTGTCCAGCCTCAGCGGCCAAATGCTCGGGTCATAAGTCAAAGCTGCTATGTAGCAAACAGCGCTACTACGCATCTTCACCTTATACCGGTCGCATCTAAACGGCCGCTTCGGCTTTTCATAATAGGTTAAGTCCTCGATCGATTAGTATCTGTCAGCTACATACGTCGCCGTACTTACACCCCAGACCTATCCACCTCATCATCTTTGAGGG